>JBFMCS010000007.1 GCA_040754315.1 Bacillota bacterium | reverse complement strand
AGCGCGGAGGATGTGGCCTTGTTGTATGGCGCGCGGTGGAGCATCGAACTTTTATTCAAGGAACTAAAACGCGTGTACCAACTGGATGTCATCCATAGCGCAAAAAGCGAGGTAGTACAGGCTTTGGTACTGGTAGCCATGCTCACCTTAGAGGAAGATCCCCTACAGGCCTTCCTCTTCTTCATGATGGAAGCACCAGACCCTAACATCAACCGGAAACGCCTACCGGACCCTTGGGTGAAAATGGCAGATCTTCCAGCGCGCCTCCAACCACCTGGCATCCAAGAACTTGCCAAGGACGAGGCGGCCGGCCAGTATAGGATCATCTGTTGACTGCTGGTTAAGGGAAGGCGGGCAAATCCATTATTGTGCCTGGCCGTCATGAGCGGGACTCGGAAGGATGCAGGACGATCCCAGGTGATCACCGGGTCAATCATAGCGTGTAACATCGGCTTCGGTGAGGTCAATGGCGCTATGGCCATCATAGATTAGCTGTGTGAGGGCTTCCGCTGTCGCCGGGGCATGTGCAAGGGCATGGGCGTGGCCACAGCATAGGAAGAGGCCCTTTACCGAGGGGACTTCTCCTATCAATGGAAGGGAATCAAAGGTGAAGGGGACGAAGTTGGACCAGCTACGGATGATGCATGCCTTCTCAAGTGCGGGCAGCAGGCGAATAGCCCGCTGGGCGATGAGGTTCTGAGCCTCTGCGGTGGTCTTCTTGTCGTGACCGGCGAACTCCGAGGTGGTTCCGATGACGATGTTTCCATTGCGGGTGGGCTTGAGATAAGGAAACACGGAATCATGGAGCGGGACTCTGGGTAGATTGTCTTCGGTGGGTGTCTCGGTCATCTCCACAGCAAAGCTGAACACTGCGTCAGGGTGGTCGAGGTCTTCCTGGGAAACCTGTCGCCCGCCCTGAAGCGTTCGGGTGATCAGGTGCTCGAGAGGTTCGGTAACCATTGATTGCAGCCGCTGGGGCCATACCTTGACATCAATGCCTGCCATCTTGCCCACTTCTGAAGCCCAGGCACCAGCGGCATTAATGACGATACCTGCAGAGATGTCTCCCCTCGTCGTGCTTACCCCAAGGACGCGCCCATTGCTGGTTCTTATTCCAGTCACCGCTGTTTCCGCCAGGATCGTGGCACCTTGTTTCCTTGCTGCCTTGGCAAAGGCCAACGTGGTTTTCATGGGGTTTAGCTGTGCCTCATCGGGGCAGAACGTGGCACCCACTACGTCAGGAGTGAGGTTGGGCTCAATGTCCAGGCACTCCTCGCGACTAATCAGGCGAACGGGGATGCCTAGGGCCTGTCGCTGAGGGATTACCTTCTTCATGACCTCGACTTGGAGAGGAGAGGTGAATACCGTCATGCCGCCCAACTTCTCGTATTCAATGTCAATATCGAATGCATCTTCCACGAGCTCATCGTATAGATCTAGGCTCCGGCGGGCCATGGCAAGGTCCAGCCCGGGAAGCCTGGTCTGCTGCCAAACC
The DNA here is from genome assembly GCA_040754315.1 of Bacillota bacterium. Classification (NCBI taxonomy): domain Bacteria; kingdom Bacillati; phylum Bacillota; species Bacillota bacterium. The sequence continues at coordinate 8,787 of JBFMCS010000007.1, read as the reverse complement.
ATGCCGTAGTTAGAGCCTGAGGCTTCCGATGCCAAACCTGACCGGTCCAGCAGGGTGACATCCAGCCCGTTGCGCTGTAAGAAGTAGGCTAGGCTGGCACCTACGACCCCTCCGCCAATGACCACTGCGTCGCTTGGCAAGTACGCGGCGCCTCCCATTGACGATATGAGCCTCCGTGATCTTGTCCCTGAGGTCCCGTCTAACCGGGGGACACCCGGATCCTTGCCTTAAGAGAATTCGAGTCACTGGCCTCGCCTTCCTGCGTCCAGTTAGGGGGGATGAACGGCCTTGGCCACAGCCCGTAGTTGACGGACCTGATAATCTAAGCATCTCTTCTATTGCGTGGGGACCGTCGATTACGGACATTTTTGTGCCTCGCTCTTCTCCGCCTTGAGGAAGATAGTTTACTAGGGCCGCGCTTTCTCTCCGGGGTTTGTATCTTCCTACTTTTGCCGGAACGGTCCCTACCCGGCTGTCCTCGGGGCAAACGCCCATGCCGGTTTGGCACAACAGGGAATGAAAATGCGTCTGCATTTTCGAGGCCAACGTCCTCTATGCGTGAGGCGCCGCCACTGTAGACTTGGTGTTCTGGCGCGTCCGTTGGATGGGAGTCTTCTTCAGTGCGGGGGTGCTGTGTGGACATCCATTGTTGGGGTTAAGACCCCCGGGACTAGCCCGGGGGTCTTCTTCCTGGTAGCATTTGACACGTGGTTTGAGGTTCAAACCTAATCTGAACCGGCTGCCATTACCAACCTCCGGTGATAGCAACCGTCCCTGTTACGGCATTACCAGCAAGGTCAGTGATGGCCGAAGACGGGGTGATTACAGCTCCGAGCGCCACGGTTGGCACTGACGTTCCTGCACTCAAGGTGATGACAAGGGTTGTTTGACTAGTCCAGGTCGCACTGCCAATCGCGCCTGCGCCGTCCAGCCAGCTACCAGCGGACAGGGCAAGCACCGTATTGATGTTAGCGCTAGTGATGGTTGGCTGGTTGGTGGCTTCGGAGAATGTTATAGTGACTCTATCTCCGGCGTCCTTAGTACCAGCAGTGCCAGTACCATTAGCCGCAACGGCACTAGAAGCTGTCGGTGCTGTGGTATCCACTACAATAACCTGGGCATAGTGCTCACCACTAGCTACTCCATCCGTTTTAAATCCTACGGTCGCTATCATATGCCTGGTTAGCTCGGTTACAGGCTTATCGGTATACATCTTCCCATCGCTGGACTTCACCAGCACGGTGTTACCGTCCGCCCATATATTGGTGGCAATTTTCAGCTGTCCAAGTACCTTTGTCACTCCTGCGGTTCCAATTTGGAGATTTACTGTGGTAGTACCCACCGTAAGGCTTCCGGTTGTTGCATACCGATCGATCTTGCCGCCAGCATTAGTGCCAACTATTACCACATTTCCGACAACGGGCGTTGTACCACTAACAAGCGTGGTCTCTTCATACTCCTTTACGCCAGCAGCAGTATGGAACTTAACGGTCTTTACGGTACTACCGTCAGCCTTCCTTGTCGACTTCACCTCAATGACGTGTCCAACAAAGGCAGTCAGAGCGTCACCAGTGACCTTCTCCAGAATGGCTACGGCTTTACCATCAAAATCCAGAAGCAGTTTGACTTGATCATCCAAGACAAGTGTGAGGGCTGTATAGATCTTGTCGCCAGCAAGCAGGATGTAAGCTCCATCCTGGTCAGCCCCCGTACCTGTAACAGTACCCGTTACCACATCTGTGGTGGCAGCTTTTAGCTCAATCATCTTTGTACCCGATACCCTAGCATTAACTACAGCGAAGAGCGGTGTAGTCAAAGTAGTTTTCTCGTGTTCCTTTATGAACGCCTCCAACGCCGCTTTCAGTCCGCCAAGGTTGACTTTTGCGCCATTAAGTATCAAGGTGCTGTCACTATCAACATTCAATGGAGCGCTGCCGGTTATCGTTACGGTGCCTGTAGTGGGATCATCTTTATCCGACAACGCAGCTGCCGTTAGCCGCCCATTCTTGATGGTCCAGCGAGTTGCGGCAACCTTTGTTACTTTATCCTTGTCATCTAATGTTAGCACCACTTCGTCATCTTTTTGAAGAGCGGCAAGTCGTACACTGCTTGTAGTGCCTGCTACAGTGTCGCCGTTCAGGACCACTTCTATTATCACCGGTGCTGATGCTTGATCATAATTTACACCGCTCACGCGAATCTTGCCAGTGATGGTGACTCTCTCAAAGACTCCCTTAACAGTCTTAGCGGTTGCATCGGCATACACATCGGCCCAGTGCGTCTGCAGGAGGCTGGTCCCGGTCTTTTTCTCGAGATCCCCTATCTCGTCCTTAATAACCCACTTCCACTCGCTCTTGACCCCGTTGTCGGCGGCAACGGCCATCTCGCCGCGGGTCATGGCGAGGTTGGCTACAGGCTCCAGGCCCTTATCCAGGCCAATGTGCGCAGCCACCAGCATGTAGTTGGCAGGCCATACACCCACAGCGGCCTTATCCAACTTCAGGGCGCGGACCAGCATGGCGAAGGCTTCGGCGAAGGTCACGTTGTTCTGGGGCCTGAAGGTCCCGTCCTCGTAACCCTTGATGATGCCAAGGCTGCTGGCCACGTTCACGTAGCCGTAGGCCCATGCCCAGGTCTCATTGGCATCGGGGAAAGTCGGCGTATAGGCAGCCATGGCTGTGGCCGACTTCTCCCGGTTCAGCATACGGCATACTATCGCAGCGAACTCAGCCCTTGTAAGGGGGCTGTCGGGTGCCGCTGTTCCATCGGGATAGCCCTTGTAGACCCCGATCTGTTTCAACAGCGTGAAGGAAGCAGCGGCCTCGTGGTTGGCAGCAACATCTACGAAAGGTCCTTCGGCGGCCGAAGCCACACTGACCAGGGACAACATTATGGCCAGGGTGAGAATGGTCGCTAGTACTCTCTTGGTACCCTTCATGTATTACCCTCCCTTAGTGTTCATCTTTCCGCTTGTATCCTATGGATGTTCCTGAAACTCGACTACCCGGACAATCCCCCCCCTCAAAAGGGTTCTGGCAACAGTTCCTTGGGTCTTTTGGGGAACCGGCCTTTACTTGAAGGCGGACCCGGTTTGGGCCCGATTTGATACCTCATAATTCGTTTTGTTTCCAGTGTTTACGCCCCATGCCAAAAAGGGCCGCCGATTCCGGTTCCTTAATATTCTTCATGTTCACCCGCGTTTTCCTTCTCCACCAGTTTACGATTCTGTGATTTATAGGGACAGGAGCCAAAACCCACCTCGGATGGAGGGCAACTTTTATTATAACAGGTCCTGCCATGCAAGAATCTTACAGTTCCGTTAATCAAACTAGGGGATAGCCGCTGGTGGGCAAAGAAAAACGGCCCTACAACACCAGGGCCGTGGGGGATATCCTATTTCTCAGGATGCCGGGTAGAAGCCTGGAGATCCCTGATCGCGGGATTGACTAGCCAGGTCGCTGTCCACCAGGGTAGACCTAGCCATCTTGTCCTTGAGGAACTTCTCCGCTACTTGCGGGAACAGCGCGTAGGTAAGCACGTCCTCAGGAGCCTGGATGAAGGCCGCGGCATCCTTTCGAGCCCTCTCCAGGCCAGGCTCCAGGATGTCAGCCGGCCTTACTTCCAGCGGCTCCTCATCCCCGATGACCTTCCGCCGCACCTCGTCATCCACTGGCGCCGGTGACCTTCCATACTTCCCGCGGAAGTAGTCCCGGACCTCATTGGCGACTATCTTGTAGCGTTCCCCCATGACCACATTGAGCACTGCCTGGGAACCCACGATCTGGCTCGAAGGCGTGACCAAGGGAGGGAACCCGAGATCCTTCCGCACCCTGGGGACCTCAGCCAGGACCTCATTGATCTTGTCCAGGGCGTTCTGCTGTGAGAGCTGGGAGTAGAAGTTGGAGATCATGCCTCCCGGTATCTGGTATACCAGCACGTTCACATCAACTGGCATGGACACATCATACGCCCCATACTTCTTCCTCACCGCAGTGAAGTATCTGGCTGCCTCGGCCATGGCCGCCAGGTCCAAGCCAGTGTCCCAGGCTGTCCCCTGCAGGGCGGCAACAAGGCTCTCCACCGGAGGCTGGCTCGTGCTCATGGACAGGGAGGAGATGGCACAGTCCACCACATCCACCCCCGCCTCAATGGCCCTCCAGTATGTCATTGATGCCATCCCGCTGGTGTAGTGGCAGTGGATCTGTACCGGGAGCCCAACATCCGCCTTCAGGCGCAAGACCATCTCGTGAGCGACCATGGGACTCAGGATTCCGGCCATGTCCTTTATGCATATGGAATGGGCCCCCAGGTCACGAAGTTCCCTGGCAGTCTCAACGTAGTGCTCCACATTGTGGACCGGGCTGATGGTGTACACCACAGTACCCTGGGCATGAGCACCCTCCGCCCGCGCTACCTCCATGGCCTTGCCCATGTTCCTCACGTCATTGAGGGCGTCGAACACCCTGATGATGTCAATGCCGTTCCCTACCGCTCTCTTCACGAACTCCTCCAGGATATCGTCAGGGTAGTGCCGGTACCCCACAAGGTTCTGCCCCCGGAGGAGCATCTGCGTCTTTGTGTTCTTAAGCACCGCCCTTATGGCCCTGAGCCTTTCCCAGGGGTCTTCGTTCAGGTACCGGATGCACGTGTCGAAGGTGGCGCCACCCCACACCTCCATGGAGTGAAACCCGACGTTATCCATAGTCTCCGCAATGGGAAGCATATCCCCTGTAGTCATCCGGGTGGCCAGGAGGGACTGGTGTGCATCCCTGAAGGTGGTATCGGTAATCCCTAACCTCAATGGACCCAACTCCTTTTCAGAACTCCGACAGCCCCTGGAGGATCTCCTCCAGGACGGCGGAATCGGCTACTAGAACCCCTAGAAGTACTACCAGGATCACGAAGCCTGCGAAAACAAACAGCCCGGGCAACAGCCAGGCCAGCACTGCCCTGCCAGTGGAGAAGCCATAGGCTTCCCTTATGCCAATGACGCTGAGTACCAGCACCCATATGGATAACCCCACGGAACCCACAAGGCTAAGGACGGGCATGGCCCTCCCCACTACCAAGAGGGGGGCGGTGAAGACCTCGGGCAGGGATGCCAGCAACATCACACACAGGAGGACTGTTACCCTGCCCTGACCGCCGAGCAGCTCCGCCGACAGGTGTACCAGCGATACCCCCAGTGCCATGAACAGGACGCCCAGCACGGCCCCGGCCACAGCACTCACCCTGGCGAATTCCGCGCTCACCTGGGAGAGCGCCGGGTAGCTCACCGCCGCGGCAATAGCATTGGTGATGAGGAAGATGACCAGCGCAATTCCCAGGGGGGGCCTGTTCACAAGGTTCTTCATGGTGTCCACGGGTGAGAACAGCACCCCGTAGATTATTCCCATAGTGTCCAACCGTTTCTCCAAGAGGACACCTCCATCAGAAACCTGGCAACCTCAGAAGGCTCCGGTATGCCTCGAGGGACTGGAGTAATCCCTGGTGAACTGGGCTCCTCAGACTGAGGGCCTCCAGAAGCTGCTCGAGGGGTGTGAGCCTGCCATATTCTTGAATTTCGTAGGGGCCCCAGATCTCGGCACGGGACGCCGCAACATCAATGGCATCCTCGAAGTTACCCATCTCATCCACTAGGCCGGCTTCGTGAGCCTGGTTCCCGGTGAATACACGCCCGTCGGCCAAGCCTTCTACGTTCTCCACCGGCATGCCGCGGCTCTTGGCCACGTGCTCTATGAACTGGCGGTGAATGTCGTCCACCATTGCCTGGAGGAGCGCGCGCTCCTCACCGGTCAACGGCCTGGCTGGATCCCCCATGTCCTTGTGCTCGCCCGACTTGATGGTATCAGGCGTAATCCCGATCTTCTCGTAAAGGTCAACGTAGTCCATGAAGTGCATTACCACGCCGATGCTCCCTGTGACGGTGCCCGGGTTGGCCACCACGCACTCGGTGGCCGCGGCAACCCAGTACGCGCCGGATGTGGCGGTGTCCCCCAGGGAGGCTACGACGGTCTTCCCGGAATCCCTCAGCTTCTCGATCTCCCGGGCCACCTCTTGGGCCGCCCCCGCGCTCCCCCCGGGGCTGTCGATCCGTACCACCACCGCCTTCACAGTCTGGTCATTCCTGGCTTCCTGGAGGTAGGAGGTCACGGTGTCAGAGCCTTCAACGTAGCCGAAGAGGCCGGAAGAGGACGCTCCTCCCAGCAGGGGACCTTGCACGTAGATGATGCCTACAGTGTTCCGGGCCCGGGAGAGCCGGCCACCAGAGAAGTCCAGGGTGAAAACCAGGACGAGAGAGAGGACAACGAGCCCTATGACTGATAGGACCACGATTCGCCTCTTCATGAACGGCAATCCTCCTTCCCCCAGTAAAGACAAAAACGCCAGGTGTCCCTGGCAGGTTCGCGCGGCGCTCTTGCCAAACGGGTTCCCTCCCATCTAAAACTCATTTTATTCATTAAGAAGCTTTGTGGCAAGGAGAATCCATGTTTGGGTGCACGACACCACTGTAGATTCAAAGACTTCTGCGACTACATAGCCACTTGACTGCAGAGGATACAAAGGCTATCATCATCCTAGGCTAGGGGGGTGTTTAAGGAGAATCCATGTTTGGGTGCACGACACCACTGTAGATTCAAAGACTTCTGCGACTACATAGCCACTTGACTGCAGAGGATACAAAGGCTATCATCATCCTAGGCTAGGGGGGTGTTTATTGTGAGTCACCGGACCGGTTCTAACTACAGCAGGATGGGAGTTCGTGAGGCTAAGGCCAATTTTAGCCGTCTTCTCAAACGGGTGCAGGCAGGGGGTGAGGTATTGATAACTGACAGGGATGTCCCGGTGGCCAAGATTGTACCGGTGGATGATGAACCCCTTCCACTGGAAAAGCGCCTTGAGAGTATGGAGAAAGATGGTCTCATAGGACCACCGCCAAGAAAGCGAGGAAAGATGCCTGCACCGCTCCCTTTGCCCGGAGGGTTAGCCCAGCGGTTTCTCAGGGAGGAGCGTGAGCAGTCTTGACCCAGCAACTGGTCATCTACTGGGATACATCGGCTGTGGTGTCGACACTGTTCATCGATGAACATACCGAATTGGCCGAACAGAATCTCCACCTTGATGCAGTCCACTTCCTATCCAGCCTTGCCCTGGCAGAAACACATGCGGTGATTCACCGTCTCCGCCGTGAGCGAGTGCTCGCCAATATCCTGATAGATGCGGCGCTGGAAACCCTTGCCGAGGGGCCGTGGAGGGCATTAAGAACGGTCCCTGGAGAAAGTGAGATTAAGACTATTGCCCGCAAGTACTGCTTGAATGGAGCCGACCTTTGGCACCTTTCCCTCGTAAAGACCATGAGATCCCACTTGCCGGAGATCAAGATACTTACCTTCGATGGCAGACTGCAAGGGGCCGCCAAAGACTGTGGACTGGCGATTTAGCCTCTTTCATCAATACTGGAGGTGCTGCCGGCTTTTTGCTTTGACATTAGGAACGGGGCTGGCTATCATATAGTCGGGAGCCAGCATGGGGGTAGGTGGAATACTGGTGTTTCCCCTGGACTTCAAATCCAGTGGAGGGCCGTAAGGTCCTCGGTGGGTTCGATTCCCACATGCCCCCGCCATACCTAAATACGTACTCTATTGTTATCGACACAGGATCCCTCTCGTATGGGGTCTTGTACTATACAGGGACCTCTTTTAGGAGTCTTCTAGAAAGGTGAGATCCAGAACATGGGCGGACTTGTATCGGTCTCCCGAGAGCGAGTCAAGGCGTTGGTCCTGCCGGTACTGCAGAGGCATGAGGAAATCGCCGGGGCTTATCATTTTGGCTCCTCCCTCACACTGTGCCGGCCAGATAGTGATATCGATTTGGCGTTGGTGGTCATCGCGAGTCTACCAACACCAATCCAGGAAGGCATCCTTGAAAGCGTGATTGGCGATCTGCGGCCCTATAACGGACACGTCTTCGATGTAGTATTGTTAAATTCCTTGCCGAGCATGATCGCCTTTCGCGTGATTAAAGAAGGATACTTGATTTACTGCAGCGATGGCGAGGCGGTTGCTGACCTGGTTGAACGCATCAGCCAGCGCTACAGAGAGGATTATCCCAGATATCGCGCCGCTTTGAAAGATATACTGGGGGTGTAAGGATGAGCCTCGACAAGGAAGTCCTTATGAGCAAGTCAGCCTATATCCGCGAGCAAGTCCAATCTATTTAAGAGTCTCGTCAAGACCAAACCCAAGAACACATACTCGAAGACCCTTGGGTTTTTCGTGGTCTGAAATACTCTCTGCAGACAGCCATAGAGACCATGATTGACATGGCATATCATGTATCCACCAAGCATCTGGCCCATGCGCCTACTGACGCCAGGGATGCGTTGGGGGCTCTCGCCCAGAACGGAATACTCTCGGCTGATGAGATGAGGACTTTCAAAACCATGGTGGGGTTTCGGAACAGACTGGTGCATGGATATGAAGGGATTTCCCCTGATCAACTATACGACATTGCAGTGGGGAAACTGGATGATTTCGAGGTTTTCTTGATTAAGGTCTTGGGCCTTCTTAAGTAGTGGGCCATGAAAAAGTCGGTTTTACTCCAGGCTGGGTGGTGCCATGGCCACCCCTTAAGTTCGTGTACTCGTCGTCCTCCGCCTTACTCATCTTCTACAGTTGGGAGGCAAAACGGGGCGGTTCCAAGGAAAGAAGGGCTGGTAGAGGGTCTAGGGGCTCTGCGAACGGCCAAAATGTAGTGCCACAGAATGGTGTAGTCGGGCTTGACAGC
>JBFMCS010000006.1 GCA_040754315.1 Bacillota bacterium | reverse complement strand
GATCAAATACAGCTTCGACAAGACTACGGCCATGTGACTACGTTTTAATACCTCAGCAGTACCGCAAAATCTCCTGTAACCGCAACGGTTTCGGGAGATTTTGCCCCTTTTATCTGTTAAACTCGGGTTATAGCATGGATTGAACGTAAGATGAAGGATCAAGTCTGAAGCCTCAATGCTCGTGATTTCGCATCCCAGGCTTTCTTCACCGTTCTGCTTATATCCCTTGGGTCTTACCCCGTAGCAGTAACAGGCATGGGAGCCCATATCTTTCTTCCCTTCATGCAGGCTCGCCCAGACGTTGCTGCCTCCTCCGGGGCTCGTGCTCGTCGGGCCACGGTTTTGCCTAGGGCTTCCTTCAGATCCCGTGTCGCCCCTCGCCTTCGGCTAGAGGTTGTACGGGACCACCCTCCTCACGGGACTTCCAACCGCTAGCACTCGCCCATGCCGGCGCACGTGAAAATGGCCCAAGGGAAACCCAAGGGCCATTGATGCATTTCTTCCGAGCTAAACATCCACATCGAACTGAATCTTTTCTGATTGATCCTCTGGTTCCGCTAGTCCGTCCTCAGTTGGGAATGGGGGCAGTACTATTGGGAAACCCAAAGCCATGTTAGTAAGGTATCCAACGAGTAGACTGCGTGTACTGTACAAAGGATATCCGCCGGCTTCAACAGCCGCGGCTATTTCGCCCTCAGTAAACTCCGGGTCCACTTTGACCTGTCCAACCACGACTATCTCCATTTCTAGGTGACCCAGGGGCTCGAAACAATACTGTTCAATCAGACGAAGTATTACTTCGTCTCCTTTCTCTCTTTTAACCTCTAACCTGGATTCTTCTTGAAAAGCAAATGACTCAGCTCCTGGTTTGGCAGTAACCGTCTTTAAGACCAAAGACTCCAGCCGGACCTTGTCGAACATGAGTTCCAGCTTCTTCTCCACTTGGTATCACCCCTCTGTCATAAGGCATACACCTATTCCATGAACCCATTGAAAGATGACTCAGATAGGCTGTACGCAAGTCGATTGGCCGCTCCTCAACAATTATGTGTACCTCTTGAGGGGCCTTCTTTGCTGATTCAAAAACGCCCGTATCAAAAGCTAATGCCGCAAGTATGAACTGATTGAGACTGCTTCCCTCTTTCCTCGCCAACGCTGCAATCTTGCGATGCAGGCTCTTGGGCATCCGAACAGTCAACCTACCAGAGTACTCCTCCTGATCATCGACCTGGGGCATGGGGACCCTTCTTCCGCGCTTCAACGCTGCGCTGAGCCATAGTTTCTTGGATGCCTGAATATTGGCCAAGGCTTCCTGTTCTGTCTCTCCATCAGCCATGCAGCCTGGAAGTTCCTTTATCTCCGCAAACCATCCGCCTCCTTCTTCTTGGGTCAATGCCCTTAAGGTTATAGGATAGTTTTGGCTCATGTAGAACTCCAAGTCTCGGCTAACCATGTCAATCCTCCTCTTCCTCATTCAACTCATCCAGCACACTTCGAACGTATTTCGTAAGCTTTGTGCGGTAAACGGGTTTCTTCAGTAAATTATCTTTTACCGAGACCGTGATAATGCGCTCATCTGCCGGGTGAAGCACCATCCAGTTATTTGGATCATCAGAGCACTGCTCAACCTCGAATCCGAAAGCCCTAAGCGCAGGAACCAACTTGCTCCACTTTGAATTCTGTGGAGCGTCAAGAAATCGCAGTAAGGTCTTAGTCGCGGTAGCCACGGATTCACCACCCTTATTATTCGCTGGTGGGCTATACGTATTCCTCCGAGCACCACATGTGGTGCGCATACAATACTATAATGGTCAAGGCTCTTCGTCAAGTGGAATCAGCCTTGAGGCATTTGCGTTGCACGTACATCAGCGGATTGTCATGGTGCAGGAGGCATCCTTTTATGGGCTTCAAGGCGGTCATGAAGGGGTAGTTGGCGGCGGTGTATGGGGATTGTAGAGGATCAGGTGCTCTATGGCAAATGGTTCTTACGCCCCACGTTGGGACAGGGAATTGGAATGTTTGTTCAGGCAGCCTGAGTTAAGCTTCGGAGTCCACCGCCCTGTTTCTCCTGAGGTGGGGAGCCCCGGAGGGGAACCTCACACACGAAACTGGGCGTCTCAGACGTACTTCTGTCTCTCGATGTACTCACGCAGGGTCGCAAGGGGAGCCATTCCCACGGTGGCCACGAAGTATCTGTTGGTCCAGAGGGTTAAAAGCCTCGACCTGAGCCAGGAGAACTCCTGGCTCAGGATGCGGGAGGAGCGGCCCTTCATGAGCTTCACCAGCCGGTGGATGCCGAACCGGGGATCCACCTCCACCAGCAGGTGGACGTGGTCCGGCATGACCTCCAGCTCGATGATCCTCTCTCCCGCGCCACATCGCCGAGGATTTCCTTGAGCCGGGAGTCCACCCCGTCCTTCAGGACGGGAGGGCGGTACTTCGGGCACCATACCACGTGGTACTTGCAGCAGTAGACTATGTTGTTGTTGGACCTGGATTCGCGCCTTACGCCCAATCATACCATATAATGACAGCAGTCTGAAACCAAGGACCGCCTATCCCCAGCCCTGAAGGGCGGGGCCTGCGGCGGCTGTTATTCGGTCAAGACGGACGATACCTATCCCCAAGGACATGGCACTAGCCCTAAGAAACGATAAGGCTTCCCAAAATGCCGAAAGGTTACGTGCTGCACGCTTGAGCGTATGGAAAAGCTGGGGGTGAAGCCAAAACCCTGATTATCCCGGAGTTATGAAGGGATTTGAACCCTTGGCCTGCTGATTACGGATAACCTGGCCCTCGCAACCCATTACGTCGCAGGGCATCTTCGACACTAGTCTCCCTATACGATCGGTCTTGTCCCCTTGTCCCCCGCAGCCTTCGACGTCTTGCTCGTCGCTGAAACGGAAGCAAGGGCCCTGCCAAGCCGGCGGGCGCCCTCCCGGAGTCGCCCTTCCGAATTGGCAGCGAAGCACAGTCGCAGCTCCCTTTCTCCCTCAGGTGGGCTAACGTAGAAGGCCTCGCCTGGTACGAAGGAAACCCCTTCGCCGCTGGCCTCCTGGAGCAACCGGCTGGCGGAGACCGGTCGGTTGATCCTGCACCAGAGGTAGAAGCCTCCCTCAGGGGTACTAAAGGACAGGTCGTCCCCCAAGTACCTCCGGAGAGCCTTGGCCAGGGCGTCCCGGCGGCTCCTGTACTCCCCGCGTATCATCGCCAGGTGGCTCTCCAGGCCCCCGCCCTCGAGCAGTTCACAAAGCAGCCACTGGACCATGTTGTTGGTATGCAGGTCGACAAATTGTTTCTCCAGGGCCATGCGGTTGAGTAGGGCTGGATGAGCCACCACGTAACCGGTGCGCAGTCCCGGAAAGAGGACCTTGGAGAACGTGCTCAGGTATACCACACAGCCGTACGTATCCATAGCCTTGAGGGGAGGAGGAGGTTTCGCTCCGTAGTGCAGCTCGCTGTAGGGGTCATCCTCCACCACCACCAGCCTGTGCCGGGCGGCCAGCCTGAGAACCTCCATTCTCTCGGCCTGGGACATTACCCTGCCAGTGGGGTTATGGTATGTGGGTATTACGTAGAGGATCTTGGGCCGGTAGCGGATCAGGTAATCCTCAAGAAGACCAAAGGGAAACTGCCCCGTTGCAGGCAGGCCCAGGATCCTCGCCCCGGATGCGTTGAACACCTGGTGAGCTCCGATGTAGGTTGGGGATTCCACCACCACGTAGTCCCCCGGTTCCAGCAATGCCTTACCAAGAAGGTACAGGCCCTGCTGTGAGCCTGCGGTGATCATAACGTCGTCAGGCGTGGTTGTGACGCCCCGGTCCGCCAGCACCTTGCCCAGAGTCTGGCGCAGGGGCCCGTACCCCTGGGTGGCGATGTGACCTAGATCCTGGGGGTTGACTCCCCCGTGAGTCGCGGTGAAGAACTGCGGGAGGGAATCCACCGGGTACAGCTGGGGATCAGGCATCCCCGCCGCCAGAGAAATGCCCCCTCCGGAGGTGCTCGCCTCAAGTATGTCCCTCAGTACTGTGGGAAGCGGGATTTGGGGAATTGGGGTCATCACCTGCATCCAGGGAACCCCAAGCTCGTCCCGGGGCTGGGCGGCAGGGGCCTGGGCCACGTAGGTACCGCTGCCTACCCTTGTAACTACCATACCTTGCTTCTCCAGGTGGCGATAGGCGTTTATGGCAGTAGTGCGGCTAACCCCAAACAGTACAGCCAGCTCCCTCTCTGGCGGTAGCTTGCACCCGCCAGGGAAGACAGAGCCCCTTATCCTTTCGCAGATGATGTCCGCCACTTGCCTGTACATCGGCTGCCGGGAATGTGGATCCAATTTAGCGTCCGATAGGATTTTGGATGTGTCCATATGCCCCCTCACAATCCCTAGGTATCCAATTTGGGCCACTAAATCGCTAATTGGATATTTACGCTGTTTTCCCTTCTGGGTATGATGGAAAAACACAAGCGAGGGGATGTCCTATGAGCGAGGCAAGAACCGTAACAGCGGTGACTGGTGACCCGAGGTCGGAGTTCTGGTCAGGGATTCGTGCCAGCCTTCCCGTAACAATTGGAGTAGTGCCCTTCGGGGTGACCTGTGGAGTAATGGGGGTCACAGTGGCATTGACTCCCATGGAGACCATCCTCATGTCAGCCCTGGTTTTCGCTGGTGCCTCTCAATTCGTGGCACTGACCATGCTGTCAGGGCCGGCCGGGTGGGGAATGATCGTCCTGACCACCCTCCTTATTAACCTAAGACACCTGTTAATGGGGGCCTCCCTGGCACCGTACATGAAACGACTGCCCATGCCCCTCCAGGCCCTGCTTGCCTTCGGAATAGTGGACGAAAGCTATGTGCTGACCATGGACCGGTTGCGGCAGCATGCCTACGACCCCAGTTTTCATCTTGGCTGCCATGTGCCTTTCTACGTGGTGTGGCTGACCTCCACGGCGATCGGAGCCTACATGGGCAGGCATATCGCTGACCCTCTGGCCTGGGGGCTGGACTTCGCCATGCCGGCCACCTTCCTCGCCCTCCTGGTGCCACGCCTCGTGGACAAGACCGCGGCGCTGGTCTGCGTCCTGGCAGGGGCGGTGTCCGTCGCGGGGGCCCTCTACCTGCCGGGTAAATGGTACATAATAGTTGCCTGCCTTGTGGCAAGTCTGGCCGGGGGCTTGATGGAGGGGAAGACGGATGCGAGTTGAAGTACTGCTGGGTATCGTTGGAATGGCTGTGGTCACGTTCTTGACCCGCTTCGTTTGCCTGGCGCTTTTCCGGCGTGGCGGGGTTCCTGCCTGTCTGGAAAGATGGCTGAAGCACATGCCCACCTCTATACTCACAGCCCTGATAGTGCCATCCCTCCTGCTACCCGGCGGGGCCCTGGACATAAGCGTGGGTAACCACTACCTCTTGGCAGGATGTGTGGCTGGGGTAGTCGCCTATAAAAGCAGGAACATTGTTGTCACCTTGGCCCTGGGGCTCCTGGTGATGCTGGCCTTGCGGCGGTTCGCAGCGTGAAGCAGGACTCCGGCACTCAGGGAAGAAGAGGAGGCAGGGCCAGTACACTCCAGCACAGGCACCCTTGTCCAGCAAGGAGGACGCCCCGGACCTTGCCAGTACATGCATCGCGACTCACGTTGACCTCCTGGTGCTTTTTGGGCAGGCCCCCTGGCTAAGATTCTTCAGTCTCACAGGCGTAGCCGGGATGATGGCTTCAGAGGTTCTCCAACTACCACGTGGGGGTCACGGCCTCGGTTCCTGGTGAACAGGGAATGGGCCTGAGGTGTAAGGACATAACCAAGCCAATGGAGGCGACCCCCTCAGGATATTCCACTAGGCAGGCCGTGGAAGACTGGCTTCGCGGCTGATCATCCCGGAGGATCCACCCCTTGGCGGGCGTTACCCACCTCCTTGCTGTTCCTGTCCAGGCCAGGATCGTTATCCCTGAGGCGATGGCCGTGATACCCGCAAGAGCAGCGTGAAGGGGTATCATCCCAAAGGCCAGCATCTGCAGGAAGTACCACGACATGTACCATCCCAGGTAGAGCTCGTAGGAATACATGAGCAAGCCCAGGAAGAGCACCAGGTCCCCACAGAGGAAGAGACCGAGGTTTGCCACTCTCCCTGGCAGGCTCCGCCGAGGGTCCATAAGCGGCCACAGGTAGAGGGCGGGCAAGAGGAAGAGGAGGGCGAAGGGGTTCCACAGGTAGACGGCCATGGACAGGGCGGAGAGAACGGCTAGCGCCACTGGTCTCCTGGTTTTCAGTTCCAGGGGGATCCCCTTCTTCAGCCGGGGCAGGAGGGCTGCAGATAACACCATCATCCCCAGCATTATCGCCAGGGCAACCCACTTCACCTCGTACAGGACAGGGTCCTTAGGCGGCGCAGGGTAGTAACTGAAACGGGGGATGAGATTCACCGCAGCCGAAAGGTAGAGGCTCAATAGCCCGCCGAGGAATGGCAGGGCGTTGACGAGGAGGTTAAGGCACTGGCCAAGGAGGTGCCTGAGGCCCATCCAGCGCCCATTCCAGGCAAGGAACATCCACCAGCAAAGGGGCACGACCAGGGCAAGCACCACGGCCTTCAGCGGGAGACTGGGCAGGAAGGTGCGGCTGGCCTCGAAGTACAGGAAGGGCTCGGGCGATTGGGAGGTATCCCCGCTCCGGTCCATTTCCCTGATCAGCGCCTCGACCAGAACACCCACCTGCTCCATGGGATACGGCGATATCCGGTCAATCGTGTCCTCGGGGGTGTGGTAGTAGAGCCATCCCCCGGGCGAGGTGACCCCGTTGTACCTGCCAACGTTGTCCAGGGATATGGCCATGGAGACCCGGCGGTTGAGGGGGTGGTTCTCGGCGAAGTGCTTGGCCCCGAGCATCCCGTACTCCTCTCCATCTGTGGCTATGAAGAGCAAGGAGTACTCGGTATCCACATCCCGGAACACCTCAGCCAGGTGCAGCATGATCCCGTTGCCCGAGGCATCGTTATCGGCGCTCTGGAGTGTTGTCCTCACCTGGTCCAGGTGGGTACAATGGCTATGGCGTCCTCCAGGTTCCCCTGCTTCCTCCCAACGACGTTCTGAAGAGGGGTTAACTCGCCATAGAGAGTGGCATCAAACTCGTCCTGCTCCGTCTCGTACCCCACTCCCTCCAGCTTCTGCATGATCCACAAGGCACTATGCCTGTTCGCTTCGGTACCTCTGTGCCTGCCCGTGAATCCCGTTGCCATCTCGGTGGCGAGCTCGTAGGCCCTCCGACCCGAGAAGGCAATCTCGTCCCTGGTGTCTGCACGTTGTTCCGGGGCACCGGGATCACGCTGGCGCGCGCCCAGACCAGAACACCTAGGATCAAGGCGGCTACAAGGCTCCAGCCCAGAAGGTGCCGGGTCCTTCGTCTCAATGGTGACCCTCCTCCCCTATCCTACCCGTGCCGGTGGCATCCCCAGTCCCTCAACGTATACTGTACTAGACACCCAGCCCTGGGTAACCGACCCAAATGCTAAGTGGGGGGAATTCTCCATGACCCCTTTGGGAAGACGGTGTTCGCGGCCTGTCACACGCCCCCATGGCATGCCCGTAACCTGGGTCGCGTTGAGCCATGGCCCGGCAGGATAGGCTCCTGGCAGTGGCCCCGGGCCAGGAGCGCTTCTCCTCGAAGGCCGGGGCCTGGAGGATTCCCTTTTCGCTGGTATCACCCAGCTCGAGAAGCCCTGGCACCATCTTGCGATCCGTGAGGCTGAACGGGAGGCAACTTGATACCAGTCAGATCCGCTTCCTGCATGGCGATGCCCGTCAACTCCCTGTGGTTTCTGCAGGGTGGTACCTTCCCCCTCAAGACCTCTTGGAATGGCACCGCCTCTTTGTGCTGGAGGAGGGCATGAAGCCTACAACCCTGGCCGAGAACACCCACTTTACGGCGCTGGGCACCCAGATTCACCTTGCCGCTGGGAGAAGCCCCGAAACAGAGGACTCCAACGAGATAATCATACCATGGAGCCAGTGGAGGCCCTGGGAAAACCGGGTTCTTCACCTTGAGGTGCTCTTCGGGTCTTCACTGTGGGGCACGGCATGTGGGTTTGAGACCTCGGTGTCTAGGGTGCCCGCGCTCTTGCCCGGGAAGAAGCGCCACTGGGTCGCGGGAAACCTCCAGGTACACTCAACCTCCTCCGACGGGCGTCGGAGCCTTGGCCAGCTAAGGTCCCTTCTGGAGGACCGAGGGTACGACTTCGCTTACCTGGCCGACGGCCACCATACCAAGAAGCTGCTGGATGAGGGCTGGCAAGACTACAGGAAGGAGACCGCCGCAGCCTCCAGCAAAGGATTCTCTATGTTCCCGGGGGTAGAGACCGCCGTGGGCCCCGTTGAGACTGAAGAGGGGCACCTCCTGGTCTATGGCACCAATGAGACAATAGCGGGTCTCGAGGAACATACCCTGGGCCCCCAGGGAATGATTGACCAGGCCGTGGCAAACGAACCAGCAGGACCCTCCTCCGCCTCCATATCCCACCCCATGGGCCTCTACAGGTGGATGGACTTCACGGTACTGGGCCACAGTGGCATGGAGGTCATGAGCGGCGCTATCCAGACCCGTTTTGACTTGGTGAGCGCCCCCTCCAGGCTCTGGCGCCAGGAGATCATGCGCCACGCCGGGGGCGCCCTTGACGGCGGCACCTTCCCCTCCCCACATTCAGGGACCGACTGGCATGGCTACTGGTTCGAACCCCTCCGCGGCTATACCACGTGGGTCCGTGTGGAGCCGGACTGGGAAAGCCTGGACTACCCTGGGCGGAAGAGGGCGGTGGACCTCGGGTTATATGAAGGCAGGTTGGTTACCAGCGCCCGGGGCTCCCTGGGATTCTTCAAGGTGGCAGGCGAGCACGTGGGAGGCCTCCTTCGCGGCCTGGCCGCAGGGGAGACCCTGCCATTTGAGGTGGAGTATCTCTCCTCGGCCAGGGGCACCGCCCACATCTACATCTTCCGGAACGACCTGGAGGAGACGGTGTTCTACCGCGCCTTCCCCTGCGATGTAGGGGATGTGAAGCGCTGGAGGGATAGCCTCGTGTTTCCCGGCGGCCACCAGGTCTACTGGATGTACGCAGGGGGGCCGGACTACGTCTACTCAAGCCCCATATTCGCCAGCGAGGACTGAGGGGGCATACCGGCGTGCCGCCGCTGGCGATACAAGGAATCCGCGGACCCAGGTCGTATTATACCCTTTGTGGCAAACCAGATCGGAACATTGGGGGCTAGGCCCTCAATAGAAAGGGCCACGGGCACCGGTTACCTAGGGGGAACCTTGCCCGCGGCCCAAACCTATCCCTGTGAAAGCGCCTCCTTGACCCGCTGGGCTACGTACTGGGCAGCCTCCGTGGCACCGTGCTCCCAAACCTGCCCGCTTCTCCTCTCCACCACTTCCACCACGCCCTGAGGCGCCTTCTTGCCCACATTTATCCTGAAGGGGAAGCCCAGGAGGTCCGCGTCCTTGAACTTCACACCAGCCCTTTCCTCCCGGTCATCCAGCACTGCCTCAACACCCAGTCTCCCCAGTTCCTCATACACGGATGACGCCAGGCTAGCCTGGACTTCATCGGCAGAGTTCACGCACACCACCGTGGCATGATAGGGAGCCACCGACACCGGCCACATTATGCCGTTCTCATCATGGCACTGCTCGATTACCGCCGCCACGGTCCGGGTTATCCCAATGCCGTAGCAGCCCATGACCATCGGGTGCTGCTGGCCACTCTCATCGGTGAACAGGCACCCCAGGGACTCACTGTACTTGGTCCAAAGCTTGAAGAGCTGGCCGACCTCTATGCCCCTTCCTCCCCGGAGCACCTGGCGGCACCGGGGGCAAATGTCCCCCTCCCTCACGTACCGCAGGTCAGATACCTCCCCGGAGAAGTCCCTGCTGAAGTTCACGCCGGTGAGGTGGTAGCCATCGTCGTTGGCCCCGGTGACCATGTTCCTTGTCACCGCTATCTCCCGGTCCACCATCACCCGGGCGTTCTGGAGGCCCACAGGGCCCGCGGAGCCAGGGGGCGCCCCCGTCACCCGGGTCACGTCCTCCGCCGGGGCCATGGTGACGTGCATGGCTCCGGTGAGGTTCTTCATCTTGATCTCGTTGAGTTCCCTGTGGCCGAGCACCATGGCAGCGACCATCTCCTCGCGGCCGTCGTGGTATACGGCCCAGTAGAACAGTATCTTGGCGGTCTTCTCCACGGGCACCCCCAGGCATCCCACCAGTTCCTGGATGGTATGGACGCCAGGCGTGGCCACCTTGCCCATGGGCAGTTCTTGCTCTTTGGAGGCCTCCGGCGCCACCGCCTCGGCCTTCTCCACGTTGGCGGCAAACCCGCAGGCATCACAGTAAACGATCTCGGATTCACCATGTTCCGCCAGGACGGTGAACTCGTGAGTCCCCGAGCCGCCTATGGCACCCGGGTCAGCCTCCACCACCCGGAACTCCAGGCCGCACCGGGTGAATATGCGGGCGTAGGCATCGTACATCTTATCATAGCTCACCGCGAGGCCCTCGGGATCCACATCAAAGGAGTAGAGGTCCTTCATGATGAACTCCCTGCCCCGCATCACCCCAAACCTGGGCCTGATCTCATCCCGGTACTTGTTGCCGATGTGATACAAGAGCTGGGGCAGCTGCCTGTAGCTGGTCACGTCATCCCGGGCGATCTGCGTTATGACCTCCTCGTGCGTGGGGGCCAGGCAGAACTGTCGCTGGTGACGGTCCTTCAGCCTGAACATCTCATCACCGTAGTCCCCCCACCTGCCCGTCTGTATCCAGGGCTCCGCAGGGAGCAGGAGGGGCATCAGGCACTCCTGTCCACCCTTCCGGTCCATCTCCTCCCGCACGATGGCCTCAACCTTCCTCACCGCTCGAAGCCCGAAGGGAAGGAGGTTATAGATGCCCGGGGCAACCTTCCGTATGAGCCCGGCCCGGACCATCAACTGGTGACTGGGGATCTCCGCATCCGCCGGGTTCTCACGGAGCGTGGGCATGAATGCCTGCGACATTCTCATCAGACGGCACCTCCACTATAAACGTGGGTCTTCCGCCCCGTTGGGACGGAAGACCCGATCTTCCGTGGTACCACCCATGTTGGCCCTGGTAGGCCCTCTCTGGTACCCCTGTAACCGAGGGTCTCGGCCCGGCTCATCGCCGGGAGCTCCAGGGCGGGTTCACCCCTTGCCCGCATCCGGCCTTGCAGCGGCCACCGGCCAGCCGGACTCTCTAGGCGGATCAAAACAGGCTACTGCTCCCCTTCACTGCCTTTGTGGGTATTCTACCAACCCCCGGGAGGGCTGTCAAGGACAGCCTCCGGGCTCGTTTCTCGCTACCTTGCCTTCTCCAGGTCGGCCGCTACACTGGGAAGCCCCAGTGCCTCCAGCCTCTCTCTGGTGGGGATCCCGTTGTTGTCCCAGCCCCGGATCTCGTAGTACCTATCGAGGAGACTCTCCAGCTGGTCCTTCTTGATGTTGCCGCCCTTGGTGGGACCCGACGGTATTGGCTCCTCGTAGAACCTGGCAGGCGGGTAGTCATACCCCCGGCCGAATCCCGGGATGTGCAGGATGTTGAAGGCCCGGTTCATGTTCCAGACCCTCTCAGAGAGGTAAAGCATGTGCTCCCAGGTGTAGTCCTGCCCCGTGATGGTGCTGAGGATCTCCGGGTAGTAGCCCAGCTCAAAGGAGATCTCCACCCAGGGGAACCGGCACGCCCCCATCATGTCAAAGAGGGGTCTTACATGCTGGAGTTCCACGGTCTTCTCAGCCTTGCCCTCAAGGCTTTCCCGTCCTGAGGCTATGTCGTAAGTGATGGCCCAGGCCCTGTTATGGTGGGCGCCGATGTCCGCCGTCATGTAGGCCAGCATCATGGCCGGGGCGTTCCTGGGCTCGTAGCCGCTGAGCTCCAGGCCCTTGACGTGGATGGCGAACCTCTCTGACCCCTGGCCGAACCGGGCGGCGGCATCCCTGACCCCTTCCGCCAGGATGTCCCCGACGCCCTCACGCTTGGCGATCTTCTCCAGCAGGTACACCACGGAATCCAGGTCGCCGAAGGCCAGGTCCTTCCCTGTGTCCTTCTCGGTGATGATGCCCTTCTCGAAACACTCCAGGGCAAAGGCCACCGTGTTCCCGCCGGAGATGGTGTCGATGCCCAGCTCGTCCATGATGTAGTTGGCGTAGGCCACCTCTTCGATGGTGCCGATGAGGCAGTCCCCGCCCACCATGGCTATGGTCTCGTACTCAGGACCCTCCACGTGGATCTCACCCTGGGGCACCTTGGCCTTGGAGTACTTGCCGCAGGGTATGGGGCAGCCGAAACAGCCCTTGTCCAGTATGTGGATCTTGTCCCGGAGGGCCTTGCCGTTGATCTCCTTGTACCTTTCAAAGTAGCCCGTCTGGAAGTTCTTCGTGGGGAAAGAGCCCACCTCGTTGACCCAGTCGGTAACCCCGGCGGTGCCGAAGGGCGTCCACTCCTTGAACCCTGGTTTTGAGAAGCACACGTCGAACATCTTCTTGCCAAGATCCAGGGCCTTCTCCGGGTCCGGCAGGGGAACCGCATGGGAACCCCTCACCGCTATGGCCTTGAGCTTCTTGGAGCCCATGACGCAACCCACGCCCGTGCGCCCACTCTGGCGACCGAAGTCATGGGAGATACAGGCGTACTTCACCAGTTTCTCACCGGCGGGGCCAATGGTGGCAATCTGGAAGTCCTCTCCCAGCTCATCCTTGAGTATCCTCTCGGTCTCGATGGCTCCCTTGCCCCAGTAGGCGGAGGCATCCCTGACCTGCACCACATCATCATCGATATAGACATAACAGGGGCCATCGGCAATGCCCTCGAAGATCACCGCGTCGTAGCCAGCGTACTTCATCTCCGGAGCCAGGTGGCCACCCATGTTGCTGTCACCGTAGCCTCCGGTGGCCGGGGACTTGGCCCCGAACTCCACCTTGCCGGTGCACGGGAAGAAGGTGCCCGCCAGGGGGCCCGACGCCATGACCAGCTTGTTGCCCGGCCCCAGCGGGTCAGTGCCAGGCTTCACCTCATCGTAGAGGGTCTTCGAGACAAACCCCCGTCCCCCGAGGAAATCCTTGGCCACCTGGGGATCCAGTGGCTCCGTCTTCCATGTCCTGTCTCCCAGGTTGATCCTGAGTACCTTGCCAGCGTATCCGTACAGCACTTTCTCACCTCCCTCTCAAGCCTTGTCCTCGTCGAAGAGCGCCCCTGTGGGGCAGTAGGCCAGGCAGGTACCGCAGAGTGTGCACTTTATGGGGACGTGGCTGTCCTTGTGCATGAACATGGCGTCCTGGGGACACTCCTCCACGCACACCCCGCACCCTGTACATTCATCAGGGTCGATGATGTAGACCCCGCCCTTCTCATGGATGGCCTCAACCGGGCATACCTCGGCACAGGTGCCGCACTGGTTGCAGCTGAAGATCTGGTACCTTCCGGGGACAGGGAAATGGCCCCGGATCCTCACTGCTGACTTCTTGGGGTTGTTCTCCCTGAAGATGCTGAGAGAGCAAGACACCTCACACACCCTGCACCCTGAACAGATCTCCTCCTTGACTCCCATCTTCACCGGCATCACCTCCTGTTCGCTAGACAACGGATGGCTCATGCAGAAGCTCGCCCCGGCCAAACCTGGCTAAACCCAGGCTCTCCAGGGGTATATCTGGCTCCTCGTCACAGATGGCCTGTGCCAGGAGCCGGGAAACCATGGGCGCTATCATGAAGCCGTGGCCGCTAAAACCGCAGGCCAGGTAGAAGCCCTCCACACCGGGGGCCTGGCCCAGGATGGGATGGGCATCCGGGGAGATGTCATAGAGGCCCGCCCACTGGCGCACCACCCTGAGGCTGGCCACCGGCGGCAGCAGCCCCGTTATCTTCCCCGCCATCTCCTCCAGGAAGTGCCAGGAGGAGGTAGTCACGTAACCCTTGAGTTCGTTGGGGTCACCTATACCCATTATGAAACTGCCATCAGGGGTCTGCTGGCAGTACAGGCCGTGGTGGAAGGACATCACCATTGGACCCAGCACAGGCTCCACCTGCTCGGTCACGAGGATCTGGTGGCGCTCAGAGTAAATGGGGAGTTCCACCCCTACCATGCGTGCGAGGT
The DNA here is from genome assembly GCA_040754315.1 of Bacillota bacterium. Taxonomy (NCBI): domain Bacteria; kingdom Bacillati; phylum Bacillota; species Bacillota bacterium. The sequence goes on along the minus strand of JBFMCS010000006.1, from coordinate 26,770 downwards.
CCACCGAATGGCCCCCCGCCGCTACCACGGTGATGGGCGTGGATATCTCGCCCTCCTCCGTGAGCACCCCTCGAATCCTGCCCCCTTCCGTGAGTATTCCAGTGGCCTCCACATACGTCCTGATCTTGGCTCCATGCCTCCTGGCTGCGTCAGCGTAGGCCTGGGTTACCTGGAAGGGATTGCAGTGCCCGTCTTCATGGCAATACGTTGCTCCCACGAGGTCCTCCGTGTTGAGAAAGGGCACGATCTCCTGGGCCTCCTTTGGTGTGAGCAACCTCGAGGGGATCCCCAGGCTGTTCTGCAGGGTCACGTTGGCCTGGAACTGCCTCCACTGGTTCTCGGTGAAGGCAAGGAGCAGGTAACCCCCCTGCTTGAACTCGATGTCTCTCTTGGTTTCCAGCATCTCGTTCATCCGGCTGAACATCTTGATGCTGGAATAGGCGAGGCGGCAGTTGATCTTTGCCCCCCACTGTGCCCTGACACCGGCTCCGCAACGACCTGTGGCACCGCTGGCCAGGAAACCTCTCTCCAGGACCACTACCTTGCCATAGCCCTTCTTCGCCAGGTTGTAGGCTATAGAGCAACCGACGACGCCCCCGCCGATGACGACGGCATCCGCCGCTTCCCTCAAAGTTCAGTCCTCCCTTGCATCACACGCAGGCAGGCTCTGGGATGAGTCTTCCCGTCTGGAACCGGTCAAGCCCCAAGGCGTCCACGGGAATGAAGGGCTCTTGCCCGGATATCAACTGGGCCAGGATCCTCCCAACGCTGGGCGCGAACTGGAGGCCGTGGCCGCTCCACCCCAGGTCCAGGTAGAGACCCTCAACAGGGGTGGGCCCTATGATGGCCTGGGAATCCGGTGTGATGTCATAGAGCCCCGCCCACTGCCGCACCACTCGCAGCCCGAGCGTAGATGGCATGTGGGACGATATCCGGAGGGCTGCCTCCTCCAGGAACGACCAGGAACTCGACATGAAAAGCCCTTTCAGTTCCATGGGATCCCCAATGCCCATGATTACGCTCCCGTGGGGGGTCTGCTTCCAGTAGGTGCCATCATCAAAGCACAGGATCATGGGGTCGAGGAAGCGCTCCACCGGTTCCGTGACCATGATCTGGTGGCGTTCAGAGTAAAGGGGCACCTCCAGCCCCAGGGGTTCCACCAAGGAGGGACCCCAGGGGCCCGCTGCCACCACCACGTTTGGGCACTCGATGGTACCATCCGGGGTCACCACCCCGCGTACCCCCCTGTCGTCCCCGGTTATTGAGATGACCGGGCAGTACTGGCGTATGGTGGCCCCAAGCCGCTCGGCCGCCCTGGCGTACGCCCAGGTGAGGTGAAACGGGTTAACGTGCCCGTCCTTGGCACAGTAACTCGCCCCCAGCACCCCCTCGGGGTTCAGCTCAGGCACAAGCCGGAGCGTTTCCTCGGGGGACAGCATCACCGAATCAATCCCCAGCCTCTGCTGCAGTGCGACGTTCTCCTGGAACTGCCCGAGCTGCCCCTCGCTGTAGGCGATGAGCAGGTACCCCCCTTGCTGGAACTCGATGTCCCAGGGGTAGTCCAGTTCCTCCTGGATGCGCTCAAATGCCCTGATATTCTCAATAGCCAGAAGGCAGTTGACTTCTGTGCCGAACTGGTGCCTCACTCCCGCCGCCGACCGGCCCGTGCCCCCTGAGGCCAGGTAGCTTCTTTCAAGCACAAGGGGCCTCAGGCCCTGGGAGGCCAGGTGATACGCAAGGGAGCACCCGTGAACGCCGCCACCAATTATGACGGCGTCCCAGCACTTAGACATCGTCCTCTTCCCCCCTGGCAATTACCCCCAGCTTCACGGGTTTCGTCGGCGGCCTGAAGGTGGGCATTCTCAGATCCTTGACAGGCCTGCCCGTCTTTAGGGATATCTCCTGCAGCACCAGGTCCCTGCAGGTCTTGCCCTGGCACGGACCCATGCCGCACCTGCTTATCCTCTTAACCTCATCCACGGTGAGGAAACCCTCATCCAGAAGGGACCGGATCTCCCCCAGGGTGATGTCTTCACACCGGCAGATCACAATGTCCTTGTCACTCACCTGTCCTTCACCACCCTGAAGTTCCTGGCAGTCATTGCCGCCTCGTGGGGAACCTCAAGCCATACCACCAGTGTCTTGTCCTGGCTCTTGGCGTTCTGGACCTTCCGCACCCTTGCCCGGCACACCACATTCCCCTCACGGTCCAGGGCATCCACCTCCTGGCCCTCGCTGGGAACCGGCAGGAACTCGTAGGGCACCCTCACTACAGCGTAGTCCTGGTGACTCTGGTCCACCACGAAGATGGCCAATCCGGGACAGTGACTGATACACACACCGCAACCTGTGCACCTATCGTGGTCTACATGGGGCAGGTCGTTAATGTCCTTGAACTCCTCAACTGCCCCCACCCTGCAAGAGGTGTAGCACGGGTTACAGGGGATCTCCTGGAAGCACTCGAACACCGCCACGGGGCCCTTCTCGCGCCTCTCAAGGCTGGGCTCCACCTGGGCAAGGTCTTCTTTTGTAGCCACCCCTGTATTCTCTATCATGAAGCCATCGCCTCCCGTGCCAGGGCTTCCAGGCCCTTCCTGATCTTGTCACCCACAGGCCCCGCCCGCAGGGACTCCAGCTCTAGCCGGGCTTCCTCCATGGCCTTCATGACACCGGTCACGGATCCCCGGCCTAGCTTCAGGGCTGCGGCAAGCCCCGCCAGGCGACCCTCCAGCATGGCGCTGGAGGCCTCCTCCACCCCGGCTACGTCCCCGGCGACAAACAGGCCGTCCACCGAGGTCTCCAGGTTCTCGTTGCGCACGGGGACGTGCCCGCCCAGGGCGGGTACAAAACGCATGGCACACCCTGCCTGCCACAGCAGTTCCGTCAGGGGTGAAAGTCCCACCGCAAGGCCCACCACGTCCACATCGAAGTCCCTCTCAGTCCCTGGCACAGGGCTCCAGGAGTCATCCACCCTGGCCACGGTAACCCTCTCAACCGCGTCCGTTCCGTGGACCTGCGTGACTGTGTGGGAGGTAAGTACCGGGATGCCCAGGCGTCTAACCTTGGACGCGTGGACCCAGTAGCCACCGATCCTTGGGGCCGCCTCCACTATTGCGGCAACCTCTACCCCGGCCTGCACCAGCTGGTAGCTGATGATCAGGCCGATGTTCCCCGCGCCTACCATGAGGGCCCGTTTTCCGGGCATCACACCGTGGACGTTCATGAGTGTCTGGATGGCACCGGCACCGTACACCCCAGGCAAGTCATTGTTGGGGAAAGCCAGCATCTTCTCGGAGGCTCCAGTGGCCACCACGTAGGCAGTGGCCTTCATCTTGATGAACCTCTCGTCTTTTTCCACGGCTATAACGCGGTCGTCGTAGTAACCCAATACTGTAGCCCCTAGGTATACCTCTACGCCCTTTTCCAGGGCTTCCTTGGCCAGTATGCCGGCTATGTCTACACCTCTAGTGCCGGCTCTCTGACTTTGAGATCCAAAGAACATGTGGGTTTGCTTCGTAAGCTGTCCTCCAAGCCTGTCCTCCCTGTCAATCATGGCAACCTTCGCGCCACAGGACGCCAGTTCGATAGCCGCGGGAAGGCCTGCGGGTCCTCCTCCTATAACGATGGCATCATACGCTCTCAAGGAGATCACCCTTCCCTACTTGCGTCTGGACCTGCATCCCTTCCCGGAGTCTCTCCACACACACCCTGACATTGGGGACTCCGTCTACCTTCATTAGGCAGGATGAACAGTTCCCTATGGCACAGAAGAAGCCCCTCGGACGGTTCAGCTTGGGGCTGTGACGGAGCACCCGCACCCCGGCCGCGTGCAAGGCAGCGGCAATTGGCTCGCCCTCGTATCCCTCCATTTCCCGGCCATCGAAGGTGAACCTCACCTTGCGGCCTCGCTGGAATTCCAGGATGGGGTGGTGGGTGATTCTCACGGGATCACTCCCCTCTCTGCATGGTGAAGCCCCCGGATTCTCCCCTCTCCCCTCCTTTTTGATCCGGGCAAAAAGGTCCATGGAGATGTTTCGCCAAGAAAGCATCTATTCCTGCTGGTGACAGGGATAATGAGGCTTTGGGAGCATCTGCCTGGCCCCCGGGAAAGGCCCTGGGAGGATCCAGGATATCCGGAACGAATATGGGGCCAACAAGGGTTGATGTGCTCTTGGAAGGAGGGTGTTACCATGCACCCCAACGCACAGGCGGTCCAGAGGGCCCTTGAGGCGCTGGGCGTCACCTCAAGGGTACTGGAGTTGAGCGAAAGCACCCGGACATCAGTGGAGGCGGCTTCAGCCATTGGCACCACCGTGGCCCAGATAGCCAAGAGCCTTGTGTTCCGGGCTGGCGATGAGCCAGTACTCGTAATCGCCTCAGGTCCTAACCGTGTATCCATGGAGAAGGTGGGTCGCCACCTTGGGTGTGCCCTGGCCCGGGCGCAGGCTGGCGAGGTTAGGGATGCCACTGGCTTCCCCATCGGGGGAGTACCGCCTGTGGGGCACCAGAGCCCCCTGAGGACCCTCATGGATGAAGACTTGTTCCACTACGACCAGGTGTGGGCTGCGGCGGGAACACCTCACGCCGTGTTCCCCATCACACCCCAGGAGCTGGCCAGGATCAGCGGGGCCGAAGTAATGGACCTGAAAGAGGATGGCAAGGAATGAGGAAGTACCGGCCCATGCCCTACGATAAGCCCGAGTTCAGCGGCCCAGCTACCTTCATGCGACTCCCTGCCACCACCGACCTCGAGGGGGCGGACTTCACTGTTGTGGGCGTCCCCTTTGACACTGGGGGCAGCTGGCGGGTGGGGTGCCGGTTCGGCCCTTCGGCCATCCGTTCCATATCCAGGCTCCTGTGGCCCTTCGATGCCCAGTGGCGCGCAGACATCTTCGACTACGTATCCGGCACAGACTACGGCGACCTCCCTGTGGTTCCGGGTTATCACGAGGAGTCTAACAAGCGGATAGCCCAAGCCCTAAGACCCGTTATGGAGGCAGGGGTGGTTCCCATCCTCCTGGGAGGCGATCACTCCATAACCCTGCCTGTGCTCAGGGCCGTGGCGAACGTTCACGGACCTGTTGCCCTGATCCACCTGGATTCACACCTGGACACATGGGACAACTACTTCGGCCAGCCCTACTGGCACGGCTCTCCCATCTCCAGGGCTGTGGAGGAGGGCCTCATTGACGGCACTGCCTCCACCCAGCTAGGACTCAGGGGCGGGCTGGACGGGCCTGACGTGATGGAATCTGCTGAAAGGGCTGGCATGAAGCAGTTCTTCGCCGGAGTGATCCACGAGATCGGGTGGAAGCCAGCAATCCGGGACACCTTGGCCAGGGCCCGGGGGCACAAGGTCTACCTGTCCTTCGACGTGGACTTCCTGGACCCTTCGGTGGCACCGGGCACAGGCACACCTGAGGTGGGCGGGTTTGGCACCCGTGAGGCCATATCGTTTCTCCGGGCGTTGGAGGACCTAGAATTCGTGGGGTTCGACATGGTGGAGGTGCTCCCCCCCTTCGACCCTGGAGAGATCACCTCCCTGGCGGCCGCCACCATGGTGTACGAGTTTATCAGGCTCCTGGCGGCGGCGAAGAGGCAGCGCACCGGGTGACGTCATTCCCCTGGGGGGCGTGAAGGCCCCCCAGGAGTCCCCCTAGAGCCCAGTGTTCAGCAGGTGAACCCCGCAACCCTGATCCTACTTCAAGGCCTTGCCGAGCCTGGAGTCAACATCATCCCAGTTCACCAGGTTCCACCAGGCATCAACCCAGGCTGCCCTCTTGTTGCGGTACTTCAGGTAGTACGCGTGCTCCCAGACGTCAATGGTGAGCAAGGGTGTGACTCCCCACTGGGTGAGATCCTGGTGCTTCTCCGCCGTGAGGATGACCAGGTGGCCGAAGGAGGGGTTCCAGCAAAGCACTGCCCAGCCCGACCCCTCCACTGCCACGGCGGCGGCGGAGAACTCCTTCTTGAAGGCCTCGAAGCCTCCGAAGTCCTTGGTGATCTGCTCGGAGACGGCACCCGTGGGGGGACCCCCACAGCCAGGCCCAATGTTCTGCCAGAACAGCGAGTGGAGGATGTGACCGGATCCGTGAAAGGCGATCTCTCTCTCCCAGTGCTTGATGAGGGCCCAGTCCCCCTTTTCCCTAGCCTCTTGCAGCTTGGCTTCAGCGTTATTCAGTCCATCTACGTAGGCCTTGTGGTGAAGGTCGTGGTGAAGATGAAGGGTCTCTTCGTCGTAGTAGGGTTCCAGCGCGTCATATGCGTAAGGAAGGTCCGGCAGTGTCTTCACCGTGTTCCTATCTCCTTTCTTGACTCTCCCCGGACAGTATCACCCTGGATCCGCCCCGGTATGATGCTAATACTACGGCAAGACCGCGCATTCCTCCAGGCTTCACCAGGGCGCTTGTCAACATAATGCGACGGGCCAGGGGTTACCCTGCTCCCCCCATTCTCCCCTGGCGGGCCGGGTCATCCCTCTCTAATGCCAGCCAGGCCCCATTTGACAGGGCCTGGCTGGCAGGGGGACTCGATTATGGGGGCCTCTTAGCTGGACGCTACCTCCTGGATGGCCTCCTCCAGGATATCCAGGCCTTCCTCCAGCTGTTCATCGGTTATGGCCAGTGTGGCGAGGATCCTGATGACGTTTCCATGGGTGCCCGCCTTCAGGCATATGACACCCTTCTGCATGGCCTTCTTCAGGATGGCGCTGCACTGTTCCCCGGCGGGCTCCTTGGTGGCCCGGTCCTTCACCATCTCCACGCCTACCATGGCGCCAAGACCTCTCACTTCACCGACAAGCGCATAGCGGTCCATCATGCCGGTGAAGCGCTTCATCATGATCTGGCCCTGCTCTTGGGCCCTCTTGCACAGGTCCTGCTTCTCTATGATCTCCAGCACCTTGAGCCCGGCCACGCAACCCAGCGGGCTCCCGACGTACGTGCCTCCGATGGTGCTGTCTTCCGGTACGTTCATGATCTCCTTCCGGCCTACCACACCACTGATGGGCACCCCGGCGCCGATGGACTTGGCTATGGTGATCATGTCGGGCTCTATCCCAAAACGCTGGGACGCGAACATAGCGCCTGTCCTGGCAAAACCCGTCTGGACCTCATCAACCACAAGATAGATCCCGTGCTTCCTGCAGATCTCTTGGATTAGGGGGAGGTACTCTTTCGGAGGTACCACAAAACCGCCCTCTCCCTGGATGGGCTCGATGACAACGCACGCCACGTTGTCCGGGTCCACCATGGTCAGGAACGCCCGCTCCAGGCTCTTGGCACACTGCAGGCCGCAGGAGGGATAGGTAAGGCCGTGAAAGCAACGGTAGCAGTAGGCGTAGGGTACCCGGTAGACCTCTGGGGCAAAGGGCGGGAAGTGCTTCTTGTAAGGTTTTATCTTACTCGTCAGTGACATTGCCATCAGGGTCCTGCCATGGAAGGCGCCCTCAAAGGCTATGACAGCATGCCTGCCCGAGGCATACTTGGCGATCTTCACCGCATTCTCCACAGCCTCGGCACCGGAGTTGAAGAACACCGCTCGCTTCTCGAAATTGCCTGGCGCAACCTGGCACAGCCTCTCCGCCAGTTCCACCAGTGAAGCATAGGGCACAACGGTGAAGTCGGTGTGAATGAATGCCTCTACCTGTTCCTTCAGGGCATCAACCACCTCGCTGGGGCTATGGCCAACGTTCAGGGCCCCAATGCCTCCGGTGAAGTCAATGAATGTGTTGCCGTCAATGTCGTTAACAATGGCACCCTTGCCACTGGAGATGAACATTGGTGCGTGTGGATCCCATGCCCGGACAACACACCGCTTCATCCTGGCGAGCAGTTCCCTGGACTTGGGCCCTGGGATATCCGTCTTCACACCGGCAAATCTTCTCATGGAATACCCTCCTCGGCTTTGCCGCTATTGGTCACAATCGGTACCCGCAAGAGACATGCCAGGCGCGGGGAGCCTGTCTTGCCCCGGAAAACCCAGTAACCACAGGCAAAACGCAGGCACCCCTAACGGTAAAACCGCCGCCAGGGATGCCGTCTTTTCGGCATGTGCCGCAGTATCATCACATTCCCAGGCGTTTTATCTTGGATTGGAGTGTCTGGCGAGGCACTCCCAGGGCTCTGGCCGCCCTGGAGATGTTACCCTGGCATCTTCTGAGGGTTTCCTGCAAGATCCCCCTCTCCAACTCCCGGAGGGACTCGTGCAGGGGCTTTTTCGGGTTGTCCATTGCGCCGGCCGGTTTCATCGAGAACACCAGCAGCGGGGGCGGGAGGTCATGGATCTCGATGAACTCCCCGTCCATGATACTCATCGCACCCTCGATGGCGTGTTCCAGCTCCCGGACGTTGCCCGGCCAGGGGTAGCGCTGGAAGAGATCGAGGACCCCTGGGCGCACACCGCGCACCTGGAACTCGTGGGACTTATTGTACTTGGCCACAAAGTGGCCGACCAGGCTGGGGATATCATCCCGGCGCTCCCTAAGGGGCGCGATGCGCAGGGATATAACTGCTATCCTGTAGTAGAGGTCTTCGCGAAGGCTCTTCTTTCGCACCGCCTCCATGGGGTCCAGGTTGGTGGAGGCGATGACCCGTACATTGACCGGCCGGACATCAAGGTCTCCCACTCTCCTGACGTTCCCATCCTGGAGCACCCGGAGGATCTTAGGCTGGAGGTCCAGGGGCATTGAGTTAATCTCGTCCAGGAAGAGGGTCCCTCCATCGGCCAGCTCAAACAGGCCGCGACGGTCCTGGGCCCCGGTGAAGGAACCCTTGACCGTCCCGAAGAGGATGCTCTCAAGGAGAGTAGCAGGGATGGCAGAGCAGTTCTGAGCAACAAAAGGCGCACCCATGCGGGGGCCTGAGTTGTGGAGGGAGTGGGCGAACAGCTCCTTGCCTGTCCCCGTCTCCCCGTAGACTATCACCGGTGCGTCGCTCCGGGCCGCGCGAAGGGTGACCGACTTGAGCCTTTTCATTGCCGGGTTTACCGTAACGATGTCCTCCAGGCTGTAGGTGGCCCAGGATCCAGGAGACCTCTCACGGCCTGGCCCTCTGGGAGCCAGGCGGGATTGGAGATCAACGATCCTCTCTGACATCTCTACCACACGGGTGATGTCCCTGACGATCTCCATGGCCCCCACCACGCGTCCTTTGAATGTCAGGGGCACGCTGGAGTTAACTGTGGTGATCTTCCGCCCTTTGAAACTGGCGTAGGTCTGCTGGCGCTCAAGGATGGGTTTACCCGTGCGGAGCACGGTAAGAAGGGTGCTTGTCTCGTCATTGAGGGAAGGGAACACCTCAAGAAGGTGCTTCCCCACGACCTCCTCCGGCCTGAGACCCTCCATGCGCGCAGTGGCGCTATTGTAGAGCACAGTGTGGCCTTGAGCGTCCACCACATGGATCCCGTCGGCCACCATGTCAAGACCGTACTCCAGCAAGGCCTCCCACAGGCCAGGTTCTGCTTTTCCCCGCACACCCTCGCCCCCCCCTGCCGTGATTTCGGCATTAGCTTGTTCAACACTGGGGATGGCGATTCCTGCTAAGCCCCACTACCCCTATTCGCGGCTGTTGCCCTGGCAGGGCTTCAATGTTATAGTGGATCTAGCCTGTGCCTCAGCGAGGTGCGCTTTGAACGACAAGATAGGCTACCTGAGACGCACGCAGCGTAAAGCACTACTGCAACTGGCTTGGCCGGCTGTACTCGAAATGTTCTTACACACCTCAGTATGGACGCTGGACACCGTGATGGTGGGACGACTGGGCGCCGCTGCCCTGGGCGCTGTATCCCTGGGTGGCCAGTTCTACTGGACCATTCTGTTCATTGTAGCCTCCCTTGGGACCGGCACCATGATACTGGTATCACGCAGGGTAGGGGCAGGAGACCACGAAGATGCCCTCAGGATCGGGGGGATGGCTCTCACCCTCATGACCTTCACCTCTGTGGCAGTGGCCCTCGGCGTCTTCCTCCTGGCACCAGGTCTCTTCAAGGTCGCTGGCACCGAGCCTGACGTCGCCGCCCAGGGCACCGCCTACATGAGGATAGTGAGCATAGGAGCTGTGTTTGTGCTCCCGGCCATGGCTGGAACCGCCATCCTGAGGGGCTGGGGCGACACGCGGACACCCCTTTACATCGTGGGCGCCTCAAACGCCACCAATCTCCTGCTGGATTACGTCCTTATATTCGGTCACCTGGGGTTTCCCGCCATGGGAGTGCCAGGGGCCGCCATAGCCTCCCTGGCAGCCCATTTCCTTGCCTTCATCCTCGTAGGCTGGTATCTGTTCTTCCGGTGGAAGACCCCGGGCCTAAGCCTATCACACCTTAGAAACCCCAAGCCAGCCGTAGCCCGTTCCCTGGTGTCCCTGAGCATACCAACGGGCCTGGAATGGTTCCTGCTGGACGGCTCGCGAGCCGTCCAGAGCCTCATCATCGCCTCCCTGGGCACACACGCCCTGGCCGCCCACCAAGTGGCGGTCGTCGCCGAGTCCCTCTCCTTCATGCCTGGGTGGGGCATTGCCGTGGCCACCACCATCCTGGTAGGGCAGAACCTTGGAGCCGGCGAACCCGAGGCTGCCAGCGAGAGCGCCCGCCAGGGAACCCTGCTGGCGGTGGTGTCCATGGGCGCCTTCGCCGTGTGCTTCCTCTTGTTCCCCCGTTCCCTTGCCTCGGTCTTCACCAGTGACCCCACTGTCATCTCCCTGAGCGCCGCGTGTCTTATGGTGGCGGCGTTCTCACAGCCCTTCATTGCCGTGGCGGAGAACATGGCAGGAACCCTCCGCGGGGCCGGGGACACGAAGCCACCCCTTTACATTTCCGCCCTCACCTCATGGGGCATCCGGCTCCCCTTAACCGTAGTGTTCGTCAAGGTCCTCGCGCTCCCCATACCCTACGTGTGGGCCGGGACCGCCGTGGAATGGATGGCAAGGGCCGTGCTCCTGCTGTGGTTCTTCAGGAGAGGAGCCTGGAAACGTACAGTGATATGACGGGACGGGCTCTTCTCTCTCCGGAGTCGCCCCCTGGAGCCATGGCACCACGCCTGCCTTACCCGTAGCACACGGGACCCACGATCCTGGCCACCTTCCCCCCTTACAGCCAACACCCCCCCCCCAGCATACCGGTTGGCCCCACAACCCCACATGGACACCCCGGCGTGGCTAGAGGTATTGGACAAGCTTCGCCGAATTGCTGCAGGAAACGACAGTATCGCCGGAAGTGGGGAGGCCCTGCCATAACATGTCACGATCTGCGCCCGTCACGCTCATACTCGTTGCCCTCCTGGTGGCCGTGGGAGGCTACCACTATGGAACCCTTCAGGCTAGTGAAACAGCCCCGCCCCCGCCAGAGCCTGCGCCCCAGGAACCGGTAGTCTCTGAGGAACCCATGCCTGGAGGGCCTTTCCCGGTGCACCAGGCCCAGGTGGAGAGGGCAGCCCTGGGAAAGGGACTGGATGAGGAGGCCATGGCAGGCACCTGGCATCGCCTGGACTTCCTGGTGACTCCCATAGATGGGGCTCGGGTTTCTGACGCCGCCGGCCAGCTGCCTGGGGCACCCAGGACATACCGGAACGGGGTTCACCAGGGACTGGACTTCTACGGAGGCTACTGTGGCGTGGACGTGCAGGTGGGCACCCCGGCCCTGGCCGCCGGAGACGGGCTGGTCACCAGGGCAGACACGGGGTTTCGGGAAATGACCTGGGAACAACGGGAGCAGTACCTGAATGCGTCCATCATAGAAGGAGAGACGCCCGATGACATCCTCGACTCCCTCAACGGGCGGCAGGTGTGGATCCAGCACCGGGACGGGGTCGTTACCCGCTACAGCCACCTTGAGTCCATCGCTCCAGGCATTGAGACCGGGACCAGGGTCAAGTCCCGCGAGGTCATTGGCTTCGTGGGGAATTCTGGGACCAGTGACGGCGTGATGGGGACATCCGAAGGGGCGCACCTGCACTTTGAAGTAATCGTGAATGGACGAGTGTTCTTTGAGGGGATGAACCCGGAACAGGTGCGCAAGACCCTAGAAAGGCTGCTGGAAGTGGCCGGGCAGTAACCTGCCCGGCCACTTCACAAAGGGCTTTCTACTTCTCGCCTAGGTAGGCCTTCCTAACCCTCTCGTCCTTCACCAGGTCCTGCGCAGAGCCACTCAACGCCACCTTACCCACCTCCAGCACGTAGGCCCTGGAGGAGAGCTTCAGCGCCGCCCTGGCGTTCTGTTCCACGAGGAGGACTGTCACGCCCTGTTCGTTGATCTCCCGGATGGTGCGAAAGATGGCCTGGACCAGGATGGGTGCCAATCCTAGGGAAGGCTCGTCAAGGAGCAGGATCTTGGGGCTCCCCATGAGGGCGCGCCCGATGGCAAGCATCTGCTGCTCACCACCTGAGAGGGTTCCGGCAAGCTGGGTCCTCCGTTCCTTAAGCCTGGGAAACAGGTTGAAGACCCGCTCGCGGGAGACCTCTATGCCAGCCTTGTCCTTCTGGCGGGTGTAGGCGCCCAGGTTGAGGTTCTCATCCACGGTGAGAGTGGCAAAGACCTTGCGTCCTTCAGGGGCGTGCGATATTCCCCTGTTGACTATCTCATGAGCCGGCACACCGGATACCTTCTGCCCTCCAAAGGCTATGGAACCCTGGTGGGGTCTAAGAAGGCCTGATATGGCTCTCAAGGTTGTTGACTTGCCAGCCCCGTTGGCTCCAAGCAGGGAGATGATCTCTCCCTCGTTCACCTCAAGGGAGATACCTTTCAGAGCGTACACGTGCCCGTAGTAGATGTGAAGATCCTCCACTTTGAGAAGGCTCATTCCTCGTCCTCTTCCCTTCCGAGATAGGCCTCGATCACCCTGGGATCCGCCTGCACCTGGGCCGGGGTGCCCTCAGATATCTTGGCCCCGTTGTCCAGGACCACCACCTGGTCGGAGATGCCCATGACCACCGTCATGTCGTGCTCGATCAGGAGTATCGTAATGCCGGTGTCCCTAAGGCTTGATATGAACCTCATCATCTCGGCGCTCTCGTGTTCGTTCAGCCCTCCAGCGGGTTCGTCCAGGATCAGCAGCTTGGGACAGGAGGCTAGGGCACGAGCCACCTCCAGGCGCCGCTGGTCACCGTAGGGCAGGTTCTTGGCCAGTTCGCCCGCAAAGTGCAGGAGACCCACGCGCTCCAGCTGGCGCTCGGACTCCTCCAGGATACCGGCCTCCTCCGCCCGCTGCTTGGGCGTCCTGACGATGGCGTCCAGGAGACCTGTGGAGGCCCGGCAGTGCTGCCCGGACATGACGTTCTCCAGTACCGTAAGGTTGGGGAACAGCCGGATGGTCTGGAAGGTGCGAGCTACACCCTTCTCGGTTATCTGGTGGGGCCTCAGGCCGACGACGCTTTCACCGAAGAAGCGCAGGTCTCCGGAATCCGGGGCGTAGATGCCGGTAATCAGGTTGAACACGGTAGTCTTGCCAGCCCCGTTGGGTCCTATCAGGCCAAGGATCTCGCCCTCGGCCATGTTAAAGGTGACGTCGTCCACAGCTACCAGGCCGCCGAACCTCTTGGTCAGATTCTCCACTTCAAGAACGTTCATAGGGGTACCTGCCTTCACCAATTATTCTCCGGTCAAGAGGCACTGGGGGCGACCTCTTCGGGCTTAGTTTCCTTTGCGCCGCCTGCCTTGAACCACCGGGGGTTAGGCCACAGGCCCTGGGGCCTGAAGAGCATCATCGCGACCATGGCTGCCCCGAACACAAACATGCGCCACTGGATGAAGCCTCGGAAGAACTCTGGCAATACCGACATGCCGAAGGCTCCCACGATGACACCCGGAATAGAGCCGATGCCTCCCAGGATAATGATGCAGAACATCACCACGGACTCCCAGAACACGAAGCTCTCGGGGGCGATGATGGTCATCTTCCCGGCATACAGGTTGCCTGCAATTCCAGCCCCTGCCGCTCCTAGGACGATAGCCAGGAGCCTGGCCTTGTTGGTATCGATCCCCATGGCCTCAGCGGCCAGGTGGTCCTCTCTTATATAGAGCCAAGCCCGCCCAAGCCGGGAGTCCTCCAGGCGCTTGGAAATGAAGACGTACGCTACCACAAACACGAGGAACAGGTAGTAGTAGTGGATGGGCTGCCTGATGGCGAATCCCGCCAGGGCTGGCCTGGGGATCCCCAGGATACCGTTGGGGCCGCCGGTGAGCCCGAATAAGTCACTGTAAAGGGTGATACGAACGATCTCCCCGAACCCTATGGTAACGAGGCACAGGTAGTCGCCCCTGAGGTGGAGGATGGGCTTGGAGATGAGCGCCGCGAAACCCGCTGCCAGGAGTCCGGCCAAGGGCAGGAGCACCAGGGTAGGCACACCCATGCGGGTGGAGATAATGGCCGTGGAGTAGGCCCCCACCGCGTAGAACGCCGCATGGCCCAGGTTGAATATCCCTGCGTAACCAACGATGAGGTTGAGACTGAGCCCCAGCATTACGTAGATGAAGAAGAAATTGGCCACGTCCTGCCAGTACCGGTTGGTAAGATTGGGGTAGACTAAGACTGCGGCTAAGAGAAGTCCGTAAAGCACCTTGGGCGGGACGGCGGCATGAGGTCTCTTGGTCTTCATGTCCATCATACCTTCTCAGCCACCCTTTCGCCCAGGAGTCCAGTAGGCCGGAAGATTAACACCAGGATGAGGATGGTGAAAGCAATAGCGTCCTTCCACTGAGGGGAGACGTATCCAGCACCAAAGGCCTCAGCCACCCCCAGGAGGAGCCCTCCTATCATCGCACCTGGAATGTTCCCAATGCCTCCGAGGATTGCCGCGGTGAACGCACGGAGGCCGTACGCCCACCCCATGGTGAAGTTGATCTGGCGGTAGTACAGGCCAACCATAATGCCTGCCGAGGCACCGAGGGCAGGCCCAATGACAAATACGAGCCGGATGATGCTGTCGACGTTGATGCCCATTAACCTTGAGGTGTCATGGTCGAGGGCTATGGCCCGGATGGCCGTTCCCACCATGGTCTTCTGGACGAAGAAGTACAGAGTGAACATGAGAGATATCGCTATACCCAGGATGATCAGTCGCATCAACGTGATTTCAACGCCTAGTATCTCCCATGCCATGGTGGGTATGATCCCCTCCGGGTACACCTTGTAGCGAGTGCCGTAGGTGAGCATCACAGCGTTCTGCATGAATATGGAGACACCCAGGGCCGACACCACGGCGGGGAGCCTGCCAGCGTGCCTCAGGGGCTTGTACGCTATCCGTTCGATGGCCACTCCGGTGAAACCCACCAGGCCCATGGAAAGGATGAACACTACCACTATCGCCAGGAAGAGGTTGGGAATAACATTGACCAGGCCTACTGAGGCGATGAAGGAGAAAGCCAGGTAGGAGCCGAGCATGAACAGCTCTCCGTGGGCGAAGTTGATGAGCCTCAGTATCCCGTAGATCATGGTGTAGCCCAGTGCCACCAGAGCGTAAACTGAGCCGATGGTCAGGCCGTTGATGACCTGCTGCAGCAAGAACTCCATGAGGTCCAACCTTTCTGGTGTTTGGGTTTAGAAGGATGAGAGAGGGAGAGGGCTTGTGTCCCTCTCCCTCAAGGTTCTTGTTACTCGTAGGCCACGAACTGGCCGTTAGCGTCTATCCGGTAGAACAGGTGGATGCTTCCCAGGCGGTCACCCTTCTCGTCGTAGTTGATGGGCCCGGTGATCCCTGGGAAATCCTTGAGATCGTTGCGCAGGTAAGCCGCTATCTTCTCGGGGTCAATAGACTCTGTCTTGGTAATTGCCTCCGCGATGATGCGGAAGGCATCGGCGGCCATCACTGTGTAGACGCTGGTTGGATCCTCCTTGTACTTGTCTTTGAAGTCCTGGATGAACTTGGCAGCTTCAGGATACTCCAGGTCATGGGGGAGTGGAGCCGTGCTGATCATGGCGCCCTCGGCGGCCTCAAGCCCTGCGATCTGCACGAACTCGGGGTTATTGCAGGCGTCGCCTCCCATGAACACGGCGTCGATCCCAAGGTCCTTGGCCTGCTTGGCCAGGAGACCGCCCTCCGGGAAGTACCCGCTGAAGTAGATGGCCTCAGGGTTGGTCGCCTTGACGCTGGTCAGGGTCGGTGTGAAGTCCTTCTCGCCTGGGGTGATGGCGTCGAAGAACACTACCTCGCCTCCGCGCTCCTCGAAGTAGAGCTTGGTCCAGTCAGCCAGGCCCTTGGCATATGTGGTGTTGTCGTGGAGCAGGGCCAGCTTCGAAAACTTCAGTTCATTCCTGAGGAACTCAGAGACGAACAGGGCTTGCCTATCATCCAGGAAGCAGGTGCGGAAGAACCTTGGATATCCCTTCTCGGTGAGGCGGGTCGCGGTGGAGGAAGGCGTGATATGGACAATGCCCGCCTCATCATAGATGGCTGATGCGGGCTCGGTGCAGCTGGAGCTGTACGACCCGATGACGGCGGTGACGCCCTCAGCCACCATCTTCTGGGCCACCAGCGCCGACTCCTTCGGGTCTCCCTTGTCATCGCCAGGGATAACCACGATCTCGCGGCCCAAGAGGCCACCGGCGGCATTCAGCTGCTCTGCCAGCAAGGAAACGGCGTCCACGAAGCCCTCACCCTCGTATGCCCACTGGCCGGAAATCGGGCCTTGGACACCGATCTTGATGGGTTCCAAAGTCTCCGCGGGCTCCTCCTCTTCGGCTGGGGCAGCCTGCTGACCGCAACCGGCAAGCGCCACAACCAACAACGCCACACAAAGCCACACTACAAACCTTTTCAATGCGGTTCCCCCTCCTTAGGCTCTTGTGAGTAACAAAGCCATCCGGTGCTCTTCTCTAGTAAGATCATCAACACACTGATCCCGGAACTACCACCTCCCCCGTGGGAATGCGGTGTCGAGAATGTTGCGCTCTCAGGCACCGCGTTTTATCTAATGTGCTCTTGTACTATTCTATGGATTTTTGACAATTCCTCCTGCTGGATCCCTACTTCATCAGTTGAGGGCAAGAATAGTGTATCTTGTATAAACCGGTGTATGTCCTCTCTGGAGGAAGGGAAGGGTCAATCTGCCTACGTGACACTGGCGTTTTCCCGGGAGGTACTGTCCGAGGGCTTCTGCCATTCCAGGTACTCAAGTAAGAGATGCCGGCAGCCAGTCGGCCGGTTCCCACCAATCCCCATGAGGTCTCTTTGGGGGTTCTATTCACGAACCCGCTCTTCCGGTCGCGGGTCACCAATATGTCCACCAGCACAAACGGCACTTTCCCAGAAGTCCACTTATGCTGGCCTAACCTGATAGCCATCAATCATGGTAATGATCGGTTCTCGAGGTCAAATGCTGCGTGGAGCGAGTTGCCTCCATAAAGGAGTAATGCCGCCATTCTCCCCTAGGCGAGAAAGATAGTGGAAGGACGGGCCGGCTGACTTTCGTAGGTGACTATCCAGGCAAGGACATGTGCATCAAGACCGATCCAGAACCCCTTCGTCAAGACAACCCTGCGACTCCTTGAGACCACTGCCTCCAGGCACTTCTTGTCACCTGGGGGAATGCCAACTACACTGGCCCACCTTGTGCCGTGGCAGCTCGCACACGCAGATCCACATTCCTCTTAATGGCAATCTTGTTCAGGACGGTTTTCCTCTGGGCAGGGCCTGTAGTTTATGCTATACAAGACTTACCTACAGTCTTACACATCGAAGGTGGTGGCACCTGAACTCTTTGCCCATTTGCTCTCAGCCTGCATATGAGACCCAATTGTCGCTTATTTATGACCTAACTTGATAGCCACATCTTCCTCTTTAGCAAGCACTGCGCGACTTACCGGTTCAGGTTAGGCTTCCGGACAATTCCTCCCGCCAGATTAGGCACCGGTCGCCGCATGTTGCGTTTCTCTAACCGGGCGGACCTCCCGCCCCACGATGGGAGCCAGCGCCCTGATCTCCCCCATGAGAACATCGAGGGCGGGAAAATCCAGGGACTGTGGCCCGTCACACTTAGCCCTGGAGGGATCAGGATGTATCTCCACCATTACCCCGTCGGCGCCCGCAGCTATCGCCGCCCGGGACATGGGTCCAACCATGGATGCCACCCCGGTACCGTGGCTTGGATCGACGATGACCGGTAGGTGGGAATTGGCCTTGACCTGAAGCACTGCGCTAAGGTCTAGGGTGTTCCTGGTGCCGTTCTCGTAGGTGCGGATACCCCTTTCGCACAAGATCACCCCGGGATTGCCCGCGGACATGATGTACTCCGCTGCCATCAGCCATTCCTCCACAGTTGCCGCGATGCCCCTCTTCAGGATGACCGGTTTGTCCTGAATGCCAACCTCCCTGAGGAGGGCGAAGTTTTGCATGTTCCTAGCGCCAACTTGAAGCACGTCAACGTAGCGATGTACCATTTCCACGTCCCGGGTGTCCATGACCTCGCTCACTACAGGGAGACCCACACTGTTGCCTGCCTCTGACAGGAGGCGGAGTCCCTCCTCCCCTAGGCCCTGGTAGGCGTAGGGTGATGTTCTAGGCTTGAAGGCCCCCCCCCTCAAGGCATGGCAGCCAGCGCTCCGGGCGGCCCGGGCGGTCGCCGTCACCTGCTCCTCGTCCTCAACGACGCAAGGGCCCGCAATCACCACCACGCCAGGCCCGCCTACCTCAGACCGCCCCACCCTTATCTTGGAGTCCTCCCTGTATAGCTCCCTGCTTACTAGCTTGTAGGGCTTGAGTATGGGAACTATTCTCTCCACCCCTGGAAGGTTGAGGATGGATTCCCTTCCCACCACGCTGGAGTCACCCACTGCCCCGATCACCGTTCTCTCCTGCCCGTAGATGGGATGGGTCTGGTAACCCATTTCCACAAGACGCCCCTCCACAGCCTTGATTTCTTCTCGGCCCGCACCCATCTTCATGACGATGATCATCTCCCGTCGACACCTCCCTGGAGAATCCGAAAACCCCGCCCTCCAAGGGACGGGGCCTTCACCCCGCGGTACCACCCTAATTGACACGCTGGTCCGCTCCAAACCTAGGTACGGGAGAGGTCTCTCCGATACCCGCCCCCTTGTAACGGCGGGGGCCCCGGCCTCACCTAATCGGGCACGCCCTTTCAGCTGGCTCCTCAGGGGAGAACTTCGGTGCCGCGGATCACCGCTGGCTTTCACCGTCCCAGCTCGCTGGTGGCTACCTAGGGCCCTACTTTTCCCCTTCAACGGATTGGACTTGGATTTGAGCATAACCATACCACATGAGGGATCCGAGGTCAAGAACGAGATTCCCCGCACCCTGCCAAATCGTGGCGACCCCGCCCGGCAACGACCAGGGTTTGCCAGGCCCAGGCAAACCCCTGGGCTAGCAAAGGGCGAACCCTGGCAAGTCCCCCACCTATACATGGGATGAAGAAGCCTCATCAACCGCCGCTCTCAGCTGGCTCACGAACCGGGCCACAGGCCTTACGCTGTCCCTTCCATAGCGCTCTACCTGCCGGACGATGGCGCTCCCCACAACCACCCCGTCGGCCACCTGGGCATACCTGCGCGCCCCGGACGGCTCTCCCACGCCGAACCCAAGCACCAGCGGGATGTCGCTGAAATGCCTCACCCTGGCCACCAGGGACCTGGCAGTGTCCAGGTGGCCCCTGGTACCGCTGGTTCCGAGGACAGATACACAGTAGACGAAGCTGGTCGCCCGGTCCACCGCCAACCTCAGGCGGGCATCAGGGCTGTTTGGGGCCAGCATAGGAATGATCTCCATGGACGACGCCTGGACGTGGTCATCCAGAACAGGCCATTCCTCAACGGGAAGATCTGGGATTATGAGCCCGTCGACACCATAAGTACCTGCTTCCTGGACGAACCTGGAGACCCCATAGGCAAAAATGGGGTTGGCGTAGGTCATCAGGACCAGGGGCACCTCCACATCCCTCCGGATGTCCCTCACAAGACCAAGCACCCGAGAAATGGTGGCCCCCGCGCCAATAGCCCGGTTTGACGCACGCTGTATGACGGGTCCATCCGCCAGGGGATCCGAGAAGGGAACCCCGAGCTCGATGATGTCCGCGCCAGCCTCCGCCATGACCCTTACCAGCCGCCCTGTGGTCATGAGATCTGGATCGCCAGCGCACACGTAGCAGATTAGCGCCTTGCGTCCTCCCGGGCGAAGGCCGGACAAGGCACGACTGATGGCCGTCTCTTTGCTTGCAGTCTTCCTCTTCATATCTATCCCTCCAGCACCTGGTCGTGGCCTGACACCAGATCCATGTCCTTGTCCCCCCGGCCTGAGAGGCAGGCGATGACACTGGTTCCCGGGGGACACACCAGGGCAAGGTCCTCCAGGAAGGCCAGGGCATGAGCGCTTTCCAGCGCGGGAATGATCCCCTCCAAGCGTGCCAGCTTGTGGAAGGCCGCCAGGGCTCTGGTATCCGTGATGGCACGGTACTCCACCCTGTGGGCATCCTTGAGGTAGGAGTGTTCCGGACCCACACCAGGATAGTCTAGCCCAGCCGAAATGGAGTGGGCCGTCAAGACCTGTCCATCCTTGTCCTGCAAGAGGTAGCTAAAGGTACCATGCAGGATCCCTGGTCGTCCCAAGGACAGCGTTGCCGCGTGCATGGAGGTTGTAAGACCGTAGCCACCAGCCTCTACCCCTACCATCTTCACAGGGTCTCCCAGGAAGGGATGGAACAGCCCAATAGCGTTACTGCCACCGCCAACCGAGGCCACCAGGTAGCCGGGGAGGCAGCCACGAAGGGCCAGGAACTGTTCCCGGGCTTCGCGGCCGATGACGGACTGGAAGTCCCTGACCATCATGGGGTAGGGATGGGGGCCCACAACGGACCCTATGACGTAGTGAGTGTCGTTGACACTGCTAACCCAGTCCCTGATGGCCTCGTTTACAGCCTCCTTCAGGGTTTTCGTGCCCGTCTTCACAGGGATCACCTCGGCCCCCAGCACCCTCATGCGGAGCACATTTACGGCCTGCCTGCGCATGTCCTCTTCCCCCATGTATACCTGGCACTGTAGACCCAGGAGGGCTGCCACTGTTGAGGTAGCCACACCGTGCTGCCCGGCTCCGGTCTCCGCTATGACCCGCTTCTTGCCCATCCGCCTGGCCAGGAGGCACTGTCCCAGCGCGTTATTGATCTTGTGGGCTCCCGTGTGGTTCAGGTCCTCACGTTTGAGGTAGACCTGGAGGGCTGGCAGTGACTCGCTAAGACTAGGGGCGAAGTAGAGGGGCGTGGGCCTACCCGCATAGTCCCTCAAGCAGGCCTCCAACTCCAAGGCAAACGACGGGTCTATGGAATAGGTGTTATAGGCCTCTTCAAGTTCCATCAACGCGGGCATCAAGGCTTCGGGAACGAACCGGCCCCCGTAGGCACCGAAGTAACCTGATGCATCAGGCAGGGTGACATTGTTCATAGGTTTGCGGCAAAAGCCCTAGAAGGGCTCTATGCCTTCTCTCCCTTCCTGGTACTGTCATGGCTTTGGCGTGGGTGGCACTGGGCCCGGACCACACTGTCGGCGGGCAAGTCCTCTGGGGAGCCAGTCTCCATTTCTGCCTCCCTCACCGCCCGGATGAAGTCGAGGATCAGATCGGCGGCCTTGACCCCGTTACGTTCCACTCCAGAACTGACGTCCACCCCGTAGGGGCGAACGGCCCTGATCACCGGCGGGACGTTGCCGGAGTCCAGGCCCCCCGCTACGATGATGGGACTGCCTGTACCCAGTCTGCCTAGAAGATCCAGGTCAATCATGGTGCCTGTGCCTCCCACTCTTCCCGGGACATACGAGTCTAAGAGGAACGCATCCACGTCATACGAGGCCATCCTCTTCAGGCTCTCTGTGTTCCTGACCCTGAGAGCCTTTATCACGGGAAGCCTCCTGTCTCTGAGGTATTCACACTGCGCGGGGCTTTCCGAACCGTGAAGTTGCAGGTGAGTGAGGCACACCTCGCCGGCCACCTCCAGGACGTAGTCAGGTCTCATATCCACAAACACCCCAACCCTGTACAGGCCACCGGGAAGGCCCAGGGAGATCCGCTTGGCCTCGGCTACACTGACCCTCCGGCGGCTCTTGGCAAACACGAAACCAATGGCATCGGCACCGCCCCTTGCGCAGGCCAGGGCTGCCTCCAGGGAGGTAATACCGCAGATCTTTACAAAGGTGCCCATCAGAAGCCATCCTCCTCGCCCCTGAACTCCCGGATCTTGGCCTGGACCCCACCAGGCCCGGACTTCACCAGAGCCTCCCCCACCAGCACACCCCTGGCCCCAGCCCGGCATACCCTGACCACGTCCTCCCGTGCCCAGATACCGCTTTCACTCACCACGAACCGATCGGGGGGTATGACGGGTAACACCGCCTCAGTAACCCCTATGTCTGTATGGAAGGTCACAAGGTCCCGGTTATTGATCCCGATGATCCTAGCTCCGGCATTCACTGCGATATGGGCCTCCTCCCGGTCATGAACCTCAACCAAGGCCTCAAGCCCAATGCTCTCACAAAGACCGAGGAACTCTTTCAACCCCTTTTCCCGCAAGCACTTGACGATAAGCAACACGGCATCAGCGCCTATGGCACGGGATTCTAAGACCTGGTAAGGGTGGATGATGAAGTCTTTCCTCATGACCGGCAGGGATATCCCTCCCTTCACCAATCGGAGGTCGGACTGGGTGCCTAGGAAGAAATCCTCTTCCGTCACCACTGACACAGCGTTCACCCCCGCCCTCTCGTAGGCCAGGGCCATCCCCAGGGGGTCCGGGTCTAGCATGAGAACCCCTCTCGAAGGTGAGGCCCTCTTGACCTCGGCAATGATGGCCATAGGGGACGCCTCAAGGGAGCCCAAGAAGCGCCGGGGAACAGGGGCCGCCAGTGCCATCTCTTCCATCCTTGCCCAGGGGATACCTCTCATGGCCTCTTCCACCCGTTTCAGTTTCCGCCGGGTGATCCTTTCCAGTATTCCCGTGCCGCTCACCGGACCACCTCCTGGGAGAACCGCCTCATGGCAAGAAGCGTATCCAGGGCCGCACCAGTGACGATGGCCCTTTCCCCCAGGGCGATGCCTTCCCTGAGGTCACCGGCTGCGCCACCAACCACAAGCCCGGCGGCAGCATTCAGGAGCACCCAATCCCTGGCAGGCAATGGGTCTCCCATCAGGATAGACATGAGGGCCTCGGCGTTGGCCTTGGCGTCTTTACCCGCCACGGAATCCCTCGAAGCCTGAAGCCCCAGTTCCCGCGGGTCGATAAGGTAGGTTTTCATGCGGCCATCCTTGATCTCGGACACCTGGGTCGGCGCGGCGGCGGAGATCTCGTCCAGGCCGTCCAGGCTATGAACAACCATGGCATGGGTGGTCCCCAGCGCCGCCAGGGCCTCCGCTACACGTCCGGTGAGATCCTGCGCGTAGACCCCCACGACTTGGGCCTTCACCCCGGAGGGGTTGCACAGGGGTCCCAGGAGATTGAACACAGTGCGCAGGCCCAATTCCGTCCTGGGCCCTGAGACGTACCTCATAGCCCTGTGATAGACTGGAGCGAACAGGAACGTCATGCCCGTCTCTTCCAGGCATCTTCCGGCCGTTTCAGGCTCCATTGTTATGTCAATGCCCAGTTCCTCCAGTACATCCGCACTTCCACACCGGCTGGAAAATGAGCGGTTGCCATGCTTGACAACGGGCACCCCCGCGCCGGCCACCACAAAAGCGCTGGCCGTCGATAGGTTGAGGGTTTGGGCGCCATCCCCTCCCGTGCCGCACACGTCCACGGCGCCAGCGCCCCATCCTACGGGGATGGCCTTGGCACGGATCGCCCGGGCAAAACCCAGGATTTCCCCCATTGTCTCGCCCTTCATCCTTGAGGCAACAAGGAACGCCCCTACCTGGGCGGGCGTGGCGACGCCTTCCATGATCTCCATCATAGCCGCCTCGGCTTCCCCTGGACCCAGGTCCTCGGAAGCCGCCATCTTCGCTATGGCATCCTTGAGCATCACTTGGGTCCTCCCGCGCTAGGCCGCTTCCTCTGGGAAAGGAAGTTAGACAGGATTTGCCTGCCGTGTTCAGTCAAGATGGATTCCGGGTGAAACTGGACCCCCTCCACAGGGCGGGTCTTGTGCCTGATCCCCATGACCGTACCCTCCGCCGTCCAGGCGGAAACCTTCAAGCCCTGTGGAAGCGGCGTCTTCACCTCCAAGGAGTGGTATCTCGTGGCTGAGAATGGGCTGGGAACCCCTCTATAGAGAGGGCCCCCATGGTGGAAGACCTGGGAGGTCTTTCCATGGACCGGAACAGGGGAGCGCCCGACGGTGCCCCCAAGGCCCACTGCGATGGCCTGGTGCCCCAGGCAGACCCCAAGGATGGGGATGCCTTCACGGGCAAGCGCTCGTATGATCTCCAGGCTCACCCCGGCTTCCTCGGGCCCCTTGGGCCCGGGGGAGATAACGATGTGTGTGGGTCCAAGATGGACGATTCCCTCAAGAGTTATCTGGTCGTTCCGGAATACCAGCGGGTCCGCCCCAAGTTCCCCGAGGAGCTGCACAAGGTTAAATGTGAAGGAATCGTAGTTGTCGACTATCAATACCCTTGGCACTGGCTCTCGACCTCCTCCGCACCCTCCAGCGCAGAAAACAGGGCCTCTGCCTTCTGCATGCACTCGGCGTACTCCCGTTCCGGGTCTGAGTCGTAGACTATCCCCGCGCCTGCCTGGATGTGCACCCTTCCCCTGTGCATGAGAGCGGTGCGTATGGTGATGCACGTGTCCATGTTCCCTGAGAAGCCCAAATACCCGACGGCGCCACCGTAAGGGCCCCTCCTGCAAGTCTCCAGTTCGTCAATGATCTCCATGGCCCTGACCTTAGGCGCTCCCGACAGGGTCCCCGCGGGGAAACAGGCCAGCAAGGCATCGATGGCATCCATCCCGGGCCTGAGAACGCCTGTCACCTCGGACACCAGGTGCATCACGTGAGAGAATCGCTCCACCTCCATGAACCTGGGAACCCTCACCGAGCCGTACCGGCACACCCTTCCCAGGTCATTCCTGCCCAGGTCCACCAGCATGACGTGCTCCGCCCTCTCTTTTTCGTCGTCTTGGAGCTCCTGAGCCAACCGGGCATCCTCATCGATGCAATCACCCCGCCTCCGGGTCCCAGCTATGGGCATGGTCTTCACCGCATCCCCTTCAACCCTTACCAGCATCTCTGGGGATGCACCCGCCATCTGCGTCTCCCCGAAGTTCATGTAGAACATGTACGGGGATGGGTTCACGGCCCTGAGGCTCCTGTAGATGGATAGGGGATGAACGGACAACCGGGCTTCCGCCCGCTGGGAAAGCACCACCTGGAAGATATCCCCGGACCGGATGTACTCCTTGGCAAGGTTGACAGTACTCACGTAGGCCTCCCTCGAGGTGTTGAACCTGAGGCTTGCCCTCATACACGCTGCTCTTGACTCAGGGCCAAGGGCAGGGGGTCTTTGTCCCAGAATAGCCACGGTGTCCTCCATCTCAGTCACCGCTTCCCGGAATGGGTTAGCGGAACCCTTGGAAGGGATGTTGATCACGATCTTTCCCCTGCGCGTCACGTGATCGAAGACTACAATCTTCCTACAGGCCATGAGCCAGGACTCAGGAAGGCCTAGGTCGTCAACGGGACCACCCGGCAGTCTCTCTATGTAACGGACCAGATCATAGGAGAGGTAACCTACCAGCCCCCCGGAGAACCTGGGAATACTAGGCACACCGGGCATCCTCAGGTCCTCCAATAAGTCCCGGAGCACCTGCCAGGGGCTTCCTTCCAGTGTACGCTCGTTCCGTGTGGAACCGTTCAATTCTGTGACACTCGTGTGACCCTCATTGAACTTGACCATGAGGAACGGGTCGACCCCCACGAAGGAATAGCGGGCTACGTGCTCTCCTCCCTCGACACTCTCAAGCAGGTACCCCTCCCTGCCTGCCGAGAGCTTGAGATACGCAGAAATGGGTGTCTCCGTGTCCAAGATGACGTCGGTGTAAGCGCTCACGATACGTGATCCCTCCGGCACTGCCTGTCTCACTTGGCCCTGGTCTAGGTGCATGAATTCTCGCCTCCTGGGGAAAAAGGTAACTCCCGTCCTGGGACGGGAGTCAGACCGTGGTGCCACCCAAGTTCCGCCTCTGGCATCACCGCGGGCAACAAAAAAACCCTCGCCCATCGGGACGAAAGGTTACTTTCGTGGTGCCACCCAGGTTCCGCACAAAGACGGCTCTCTTTTCCTGGTACGGTGAAGGGCGGAAGCCCCTCACGATACCGGCCCCCTGTAACGGTGGGGATCCGGCAACCCCTACTTAGGCACTGTTCGGGTTTGCGGCTCGTGAGCCCATTCAGGCGGGTCAGTCAGACCGGCTCGCACCCTTCCCGGCTCTCTGGACTGCTGATTGTTCGCCCTACTACTCCCATTCATCGCCCTAGGTTATCCTGTTGTTGAAGACAACGTTAGCACAAGGTGAACCCCCTAGTCAAGGGGGGATTGGTGCCGGCTGTGCTATGGTCAGCCCATGACCGGCCTAGTAAAAAAAAAGAGATACCCCTGCGTTCAAGCCAATGGGGGCCTTGTTCAATGCACTCATAACAACAGGGAGACCCATGCGCCACCTCGCACCCCCTGTGTTGCATCAAGCAAAAAGGTACTTGAAAGAGGAGACGTTGCATCAGGTAGAAAGGTAGGTTTTCTTTGTCTTTGAGCCCTGTCTTTCCTTGTGTTGAAGGACCATGACAGGCTGAAAGTAGTTGGTGTAAAGCCTAAGCACGTCGTTGATGCGATTGAGGACAACCATCTGTTCTTCAGCA
>JBFMCS010000005.1 GCA_040754315.1 Bacillota bacterium | reverse complement strand
CCGCTACCTACCTGAGTCAACAGGGTAGTCAGAGTCAATTGGAGGGTGTAACAGCAGCCAGCACAAAATTGGAAAAGCCGTCATCTATTCGTGGACACTCGCCGTCAAATTAGGCCGGTACCAACACCGTGAGCCTCAACAAGATGAATCTCACCCACGAGTTCGTCACCAGCTCAAGGCTCTTCACCGTAGGCGTCCTGTCCGAGGACACACCACTGGACTTCATAGGCAGGTTTGGTTTCAAGTCCGGCCGGGAGGTGGAGAAGTTCGCGGGGGTGGATTACGGTCTTACTTCCAGCGGCAGCCCATTTACCCAGGCGAACACCCTAGCTTACATGGAGGCCAGGGTAGTGCAGGAAATGGATGCCGGCACCCACACCATCTTCCTCGGTGAGGTCACCGAGGGGCAAGTCCTCCGGGACGGGCCTCCCATGACCTATGCCTACTACCGCCAGGTCAAGCGCGGTGGCGTTCCTAAGGCTGCCCCAACCTATACCCCTCCAGGGAAGGGGCAATCCCACACCTGTTCCGTCTGCGGTTATGTCTACGACCCTGAGAAGGGGGACCCCGAGAGCGGTGTGAAGCCCGGCACCGCGTTTCAAGACCTCCCGGACGACTGGACGTGCCCGGTGTGTGGAGCCGGGAAAGACGCCTTCAGCCCGGCGGGGTAAATGGGTGCCCTTCATGCGCCAGGTGGAAGCAGGGCGGCTCAGGCCGCCCTGACGCTTGCCGTGGTACCGGCAAAGACAGCACCACATAGTTAGACAGTTAGATGATTATACAGATCAGCCCTCCACTGCCCTCGTTTACAATGCGTTCCAGGGTCTCCTGGAGCTTCACCTGGACGTTGTCGGGCATCCTGTACAGCTTGTTGTTAATGCCCTCCCGCACGAGCTCGGCCAAGGGTTTCCCGAATATGTCTGATTCCCATATCTTGCTCGGGTTGTCCTCAAACTGCTCCAGGAGGTACTCTACCAGTTCCTCACACTGCTTCTCCGTGCCCATCAGTGGCGTTATCTCAGTGTGCACGTCAGCCCTGAGGAAGTGCAAGGACGGCGCGTGGGCCTTGAGTCTGATCCCGAAACGGCTTCCCTGCCGGATCAGTTCGGGGTCCTCGAAGACCATCTCGCCCACCGCTGGCGCCACCATACCATAGCCCGCCTCCCTTGCCTCTACCAGAGCCTTGCCCATCCTGTCATACTCCCGCTTCGCCGTAGCCATTTCTGTGACGTTCCTGATAATGTCCGACCTGTTTTCGATGACGTAACCCGAGATCTCCTCGAGCACATCGAAGAACAGGTTCTCCTTGGCCGCCAGGTCCACATTTGCAAGCCCAAGCCCCATGTCCATCCGGCTCAGGCTCACCTTCTCGGAGAAATCGTATGAGGACAATCTTTCTACGGCCTTCTCTATGTCTCTTACCCGTTTGATCTGGCTAACACATTCCTGCACAGCTTGCTCCAGCCTCTGGCGGAGCCAGTGGCTGGCATCGAGCTCCTCCACCCAGTCCGGGAGCCCTATGGATACCTCCTTCACCGGGAATTCATAGAGCACCTGCTCCAGTGTCAGGTAGACATCATCCAGCTTCATCTGCAGACAATCCATGGGGATCACAGGCACGTCGTAGTCCTCTTCCATACCAGCTACCAGGCCCAGGGTTTCTGGGTCGTCGGGGAGCATGGTGTTGAGGACGATTATGAAGGGTTTGCCGATTCTCTTGAGTTCCTGCACAACCCGCCTCTCCGCCTCCACGTAGCCCTCCCGCCCTAGCTCGGTTATTGTGCCGTCCGTAGTAACCAGGACCCCTATAGTGGAGTGCTCCTTCATGACCTTTCTGGTACCCACCTCCGCGGCCTCCTGAAAGGGAACCTCCTCGTCAAACCATGGCGTCCTCACCATCCTGGGCCCGTCGCTCTCGGAGTAACCCAGGGCTCCGTCCACGGTGAAGCCGACACAGTCCACAAGCCTCACCCTGAGGGCTATGTTGTCGTTCAACATCACCTCTACTCCATCATCGGGGATGAACTTCGGTTCGGTAGTCGTGATGGTTAGGCCGGCCCCAGCCTGGGGCAGTGCGTCCTTGGCCCGCTCGCGGTCGTGGGGATCGCCTATGTTCGGGAGCACCAGAAGGTCCATGAACCTCTTGATGAAGGTAGACTTTCCAGTGCGGACAGGGCCGACGACGCCTATGTATATGTCGCCTCCCGTTCGTTCGGCTATGTCCTGGAAGACGTCGAACTCCTCCACATCTCTCTCCTCCTTCAGTGTCATGGAAGTTCGCTACATTATATGGTCAAGCTGGATCCGATATGCAGGGGGATTCAGTAAACCAATAACAAATGGGCACGGTATCCCGCGCCCACGCCCTTTGTTCCGCGCCCTAGTGTTCTGCCGGCAGGTCCTCCATCTCAGCCTTGGGGTCCCGGGTCATCAGGTCCTGGAGGACGCTGGCGGGGTCCGCGTCCTGAAAGAGGATGGCATAGACCCCCTGCACAATGGGCATCTCCACCCCGTGCCGCCGGGCTAGGCTAGATGCAGCCCTGGTAGTCTCAACGCCCTCCACTACCATGCGGCTGTTCTCCAGGATGTCCCTGAGCCTCCGTCCCTTGCCCAGTTCCATCCCGCACTGGCGATTCCGGCTCAGGTTTCCAGTGGCCGTCAGGACGAGATCACCCATGCCGGAGAGGCCCGAGAAGGTCGAAGGCCTGGCACCCAGGGCAAGTCCCAAGCGCACGAGCTCTGACAGGGCCCTGGTCATGAAGGCCGCCCGGGTATTGTGTCCCAGCCCCATGCCGTCAATGAGGCCGGCGCCGATGGCGTAGATGTTCTTCAGCGCCCCCCCTATCTCCACCCCGACGATATCGGTGTTGGTGTACACCCTGAAGTGAGGAGCCATGAGGGACCTCTGGAAGGTCCGTGCCACCTCGAGGTCCGGGGAGGCAACAACGGTGGCCGTGGGCACCTGGCGGGCTACCTCTTCCGCGAAGTTCGGTCCCGAGATGGCGGCCACGCCGGCAACCAAGCCCTGGAGCTCCTCGGATAGCACCTCGCTCATTCTCATGAGTGTGGGCACCTCGATGCCCTTGCTGGCGGTGAGAACAAGTGTACCTGGGGACATGCAGGAGAGTGCCATCCGGCCAACGACACGTAGGTGCTGGGAAGGCACGGCAACGATGACGTGGGACCGGCCCTCAAGGGCGATGCCTAGATCGGCGGTGGCAAGTAGTTGCTCTGGCAGGTGGATGCCGGGAAGGTAGTGAACGTTTTGCCGGGAAATGTCAATGTCCCGGGCCAGTTCTGGCCTGCGGGCCCAGAGTCTTACAGGCAAGCCGCTCATCGCTAAGAGGCACGCCAAGGCTGTGCCCCAGGACCCGGCACCTAGGACTGCCCATTCCCCCTTCACCGGCGTTTCCTTCCCAGGCGCAGCTCCTGGCCGGAAATGAGCCGCGATATGTTTTGGCGGTGCTTGTAGACAATAAAGGCTGTGGCCGCAACAACTGCCACCCGGTGGGCTATGGGGTGCTGCAGTAGGAAGACCGATATGACGGCCATCGCAGTGCCCACCAGTGTACCCAGGGAGCTGTAACGGGTGGTCGCCAGCACCAGGGCGTAAGAGCCTGCCGCCAGGGCCATGACCCTGGGCGTAAGGAACAGGAGGACACCAGCCCCGGTTGCTGCGCCCTTGCCGCCCCGGAACCGGAGGAACACCGAGTAGACGTGACCCACCAGCGCGGCCATGCCTGAGACTACGCTCCCCCAGTCAGGTGATATTCCGGAGTAGTAGCAGCCCAGGGCTGCGGCTCCCACGCCTTTCGCCATGTCCAGGGCAAGAACTAGGATGGCCAGTCCAGGGCCTACCGCCCTGAACACGTTGGTGGCTCCCGTGCTGCCGCTGCCCATGGCAGTAAGGTCAACACCCCTGGCCCTGCCTACCAGGTAGCCCACGGGGATGGCTCCAACGAAATAGGATAGGATGATGACAATCAGAAGGCTCAAGGCTATCCCCCTTTCCTAGGGCATTCTCACCGTTTCCGGCTCTTCGGCACGAACCTCAGCGGGGTCCCGGCAAAGCCGAACTCCGCCCTCAGTCTCCCCTCAAGGTACCTCAGGTAGGTCTCCTTCACCTCGCCAGGGTCGTTGCAGAACAGGAGGAACGTGGGTGGCCTGACCCCGGCCTGGACCGTGTAGTAAAGCCGGAAGGGGCGACCGGGCCTGGATGTCCTGGACGGGAAGACCTGTGTGGCACCTTCCAGCACCCTGTTCAGGGCAGGGGTCGGGACCTCCTTGGAGGCCTCAGCGTAAACACTGGATATGAGTCCCGGGAGCCGGTCAACCCGCCTCCCTGTCAGGGCTGAGGTGAACACCACGGGCGCGTAGTCCACGAAGTAGAGGGTCTGGCGGATCCGCTCCTCCACACGCAAGGCTGTACTGGCATCCTTCTCCACGGCATCCCACTTGTTCACCACGATCACCAAGGCCTTGCCAGATTCCTTAGCCTGTCCCGCTATCTTCCGCTCCTGGTCCGCGACGCTCTCCAGGGCGTCCAGCACCAAGAGCACCACGTCGGACCGCCCCATGGCCCTTATGGACCGTATAATCGAGTAGCGTTCTACGGGTTCCTTCACCCGGGTGCGGCGCCTCATGCCCGCAGTGTCTGTGAACACGAACCTTCCTTCTTCTGATTCCCATATGGTGTCCACAGCGTCCCGGGTTGTGCCAGGCGCCTCATGGACTATGGAACGCTCCTGGCCCACCAAGGCATTGAGGAGCGAGGACTTCCCCACATTGGGCCGGCCTACCAGGGCGACCCTTATAGCCTCCAGGTTCTCCTCGGGCTGAGCAGGGGGCAGGCCCTCCACTATGTGGTCAAGGAGGTCCCCTATGCCCAGGCCGTGCTGGGCAGAGACCTCCAGAGGATCCCCAAGCCCCAGGGAGTAGAATTCCAGGGCAGCGGCCCTAGCCCTGTCGCCCTCCGTCTTATTGGCCACTACAATTACCCTCTTGTGGCTCTCCCGTAGCATCTGGGCCACTTCCCTGTCACCGGGGCTGGGGCCCATCCTGGTGTCCACCACGAAGAGGACCACGTCGGCCTCAGCGATGGCGACCTCAGCCTGACGGGTCACCTCAGCCTCTATGCCATCCTCGGCGGCAGGGAGTATGCCCCCGGTGTCCACCAGGGTGAACCGGTGCCCGCACCATTCCGCAGGCTGGTAGATCCGGTCCCGGGTGACGCCCGGGATGCTCTCAACTATGGCCCTGGATCTCTGGCATATCCTGTTGAACAGCGTGGACTTGCCTACGTTTGGCCGTCCCACGATGGCGACGAGCGCCTCCAAGCCTGCCACCTCCACATAGTGCGTTGATCAGGCCACGGCCAGTGGGGTCAACGATCTCCACTGGGGAGCCCAATCGCCTCTCGAGCTCCTCCGGGGTCATGCCATCCAGGAACAGGTCCCCCTGGCTTCTCAGGGCCACCGACGGCACCAGCACACGGCCACTGCCCTTTCGGCTGTGCAGGGCTTGCAGGATGTCCCCGCCTCCCAGGAGCCCTGCCACCGTCACCCCTTCTCCGAAGAGGCTGTTCCTGGCGACTACTATCTCAACTTTTCCACTCTGGGAACCGCACAGGGCCTTCACTGCCCCTCGCAGGATGCCCTCCGCGCCCACACCGGTCAGCAGCGTGCATTCCCTGGCATTGGCTGGAGGAACGAGCCCATGCCGCCGGACGGGCTTGAGAAAACGCGAGGCGAGCCCGATACCGTTCTCCAGCTGGGGGTAGTCCGCATAGGTGTATGCAGGAGGGAAGTCAAGTCCCGCCCTTATGTAGACCTCATCAGCCAGGAAGACGAAGGGATACCCGATAACCTCGTGAAACTCTTCCTGAACCCCGCGTCCCCATGCGGCCAGGCGGGCGGCCTCATCCTGGGTAAGGGAACGGAGCCCCCTGGGAAGGTTCCTCCCCAGGCCCACCGGCACTATTCCGGCACTGGCGAGGCCCGGGTGGAGGGAGGCCAGGTCCCTGACGGTCTTCTCAAGTCCAGCCCCGTCATTCACGCCCGGGACGAGCACTACCTGGGCATGCACCCGGATCCCCCGTGAGACCAAATCCGAAAGGTCCTCCATGATCCGGGCAGCCCTGGGATTGCCCATCATCCTGGCCCGTACCTCGGGTGCCGTAGAGTGGACCGAGACGTACAGCGGGCTCAGGCCCTGCCTGGCTATGCGTTCCAGGTCTCCTGGCTCCATGTTGGTGAGGCTGATGAAGTTGCCATGAAGAAATGACAGCCTGTAGTCGTCATCCTTCACGTAGAGGTCGTCCCTGAGGCCCCGGGGCAGCATGTCCACGAAACAGAAGAGGCAGCGATTGCAGCAGCGCCTGACACCATCGAAGAGCGGCTCGTCAAACTCGATGCCGAGAGCCTCGTCTGCATCCTTCTCTATATCGAAGAGCACTTCCTCCCCGGATGGCTTCAGCACGTGGAGTTCCAAGTGCTCGGCGCAGGTCATGTAGTGCAGGTCAATGGCATCCTGGGGCTCAGAACCGTTGACCGCTAGCACCCTGTCCCCCGGCCTAAGCGCAAGATCCCAGCCTAAGCCGCCCCGGGAAACCGCGGCAACTATGCCCCCATTACCCACGAACCCACCCCTTCTCCTCAAGACCCGCCGCTTGTCTTTGCTATGTTCGCCAGTTCTCGGGGAGTTCCTTCTCCTTGCGCTTCTAGAGCCCTTCTTGCCTGGGTCGCCGCCCGCCTCCATCCCGTTCCCAGCCTTATGAGCGCCACGTCCCAGTCGGTGAAGGGGGGGCTTGACCTGACCCTTAGGCCCTCCTCGGAGAGCCAGGATTCCACCGACCTTACCTCCAGGATACCGGGCAGGGTTGCAGCGTGCACCAGGTTTCCCGCCGCGTCTAGACCCACGCGCGCGAGCCACGGGTGAAGCTGCACAGGGTCAACTACGCCGTTCAGGTGAGACCTGGCTGCCGCCTGGGAGACGGCGACCCGGGAGGATACGTAGAACACGCATCGAGGCAGCCCGGGCAGGTCGCGACCTTGGCTTCCTTGCAAGGCCTCGCGCCTGCACTTGGCCACCAGCCTAGCCAGGACTGGCAGCGCCATCCCAGCCCCCCGCACCAGGAAGCGGCCTCCCAGCCTGGCAGCGCCAAGCCTGCGGGACAGGTACCCGCCCAGCCTCAGGGAAGGGCCCACGGCCATGCTGGTGCTGGCAAAGAGCCAGTCACCCACGCCCCAGGCAGTGCCGAAGGCCCTAAGTGCCTCGATGATGGAGGCTGCCCTCCGTCGCCTTCCCACAAAGAATACGCGGTTTCCCCGGTCATCCAATCCCATGAGACGAAGCCGCCCTGCGTCAATAGGGGTTGCCTTGTCAAAGAAGGGCAGCGCCCCGAGTTCTTCACCGCTTGGCGCTGCTCCCTCTTGTACCAAACCCAGGTGCAGGGCGGCGCCCAGCACTGACGAGTGGGTTCCGCCGTAGCAGTGGTAGACCACCCTCATGAATCGTTGTCTTGGCCTCCCCCTTGGGTGTCACCGGGTCCACCGTCACGGGGGCGCTTGCCCAGGAAGCTGGTGAACTCCTCCGTGACCATTCTCTTCATCTTGGCTAGAGCCTCCTTGAGGCTACCCGTGGAGATCAAGAGGTAACTAGCGCCCCCCAGGACCACCGCCAGCAGGATCCCGCCGATGACACCAATCCCGCTTCTGCCCTGGGCACCTGCCCCCGGGGCATCTGCCCCCAGGAGGCTCGGCACGATACCGGCCAGGGCAGTGATGCCCCGTTCTGCCTCTTCCCGGGTGTTCTCGAAGGAACCCACCTCCAAAAGGAGGCTTCTTGGGTGAAGGTCCTGGTTAAACTTCCCGGCGGCGACCAGGATCCCCCTCATGAGACCAGGAGTCTCCTCATCCGCCCGGGCCTTGACTCGCTTGGCGAAGGCCATGTTGGACTGGAGCTGAGGGTTCTGGCGACCAAGGACTATCAGGATCTGGGCTACCTCCTTACCTCCCACCCGGCCCAGGTAAACCTCCCTCGGGGGGGTATCCCTGTGAACGTCGAAGATGGCAGCGGGCCTCAGGTTGTTCAGCCTCATGGCGGTCCTCCTAGATCGCTCGTATGCCCCAGCGTCGTGAGGGTCGTGGGGGGTTCGGTCATGTTCTGTCGCCAGCCCCTCGTCCTCCAGCGCCTGGCTGAACCGCGCTCCAACCTTCAGGACGCCGCCCTTCCCGCGTATACTGGGGGAACCGTCGGTGGGTTGGTAGGACTCGTCCGAGTGGGTGTGGTATATGCCCACGGTGGGCTTTCCCTCGCCCTGAACCTGTATGGACCTGACCAGTCCCAGGAAGCTGTCCCACATGCCCGTAACCTTAGGCTCCATGGCTGCCTCTCCACGGCTTACAAGCCGTGCCTCATCACCAACTACCTCTATAACCTCATACTCCCGGTTCTCGGGGCAGATGAAGCGGTCGCCGACCTTTATAGCGATGCCCGTCTTGAAGACCTCCGTCTTGTCCTCCGCCACCAAGGTAAAGTAGCCCAGGTCCCCACGTTCCTCATGGGCGAAGGCCCCTTGAGGGAGAAGGGAAAGCATCACCGCCGCAAGGACGGATGCTGTGAGCCTACTGTTCACTTTCTTCACCCCCGCCTTCTGAGGCTTGCCCCTCAGCCCCGGCTTCATCCACTAGCAGGCTAGCCACCTCGGTGCCTCCTGCCTTGGACTCTCTGTGCACCCGTTCCAGGATCTCCCCGACGATCTCGGCCAGGCCCACAGCTATGACACCAGCCAGGATTACCGTGTCGAAGCCCCCCGCTCCCCCCACCCAGGTGCGGGAGGGCGCCCCCGCTCCCCTGGACTCAATGAAGTGGAGTACATCGCCAAGGATGATCCCCATGGTGCCTCCGATGAAGGCAGACCGCCGGGAGCGCCCCGTGAGGTAGCCTACGGTCCCCGCGATGAGGGCGAACACGAAGACTGGGTCCAGGATGGTCCCGGGCTGTTCAGGACCCGCCGGGAGCAACCGGGACGCGGCATAGATGGCGATACCCGACACCAGGGCGGCGAATACACCCCTTTGTCTCTCACGGGTCTCGTCCGCTGTGACCAGGAGGTACACAACTATGCCAATGGGCACCAGGGCCCCTCCCACGTTCACCAGGAACTCGTTGGGGGGTCCCGCTAGCCTGATGTTGGCTATGCTGCCCACCACAATGGCCAGGATGACGGCAAGCGCACCCTTGTCACTGAGCCTCATGCGGTCAAGTGCCCTGTGGAGCAGGCCGAAGTATACCAGGATGGCCACGATGATCAGGGCTATCAGTCCTACCGGCATGTGATCCCATTCCCCTTTCCCGTGTTTCCTCTAGTGTTTGGTGCCGGCAGGACCCTTATGCGAGAGGGCACGAAGCGGTTTCCACAGGGCTGGCCAGTATATCAGGATGCCCCGGGCATTTCGCCTTCAGAAAAGATGGGCGAGGGGATGGGCACCGGGCCCTCCCCTCGCCGGTTGTTTCTACGACCAGACCAGTCCCTTACTCTCCCTCTTTCTTAGCCTCGTGCCCGTCCTCACTCAAGCCGCCATCGGGTTCGGAGAAGGGCTCCTCCGGGGTCTCCTCTTCCACCTTGGCCTCTGCCTTCTCACGGGCCTCGGCCTCTGCCTTCCTCTCCTCCAGGAGATTGCCGAAGACATCCCCCAGGGTCACGGCGCCGGGGTTCTTGTCCCCCATATAGCGCTTCATGACATCCCGCTCGCCTTCCTGCTCGGCTTCCTTGACGCTGAGGCTGATACGGCGGTCTTGCTGCCTGACCCTGAGTATCTTCACCTTGACCTCTTCCCCTGCGCTCAGGACCTCCTCGGGCTTCTCCACCCTGCGGTCCGCCAGTTCCGAGATATGAACGAGTCCCTCCACACCTGGCTCCAACTGGACAAAGGCACCGAAGGGCGCAAGCCGCGTGACCTTCCCGGTGACTACCGCTCCCGCCTGGTACCTCTCCCCCACCTTGTTCCAGGGATCCGGGAGTATCTGCTTCAGTCCCAGGGAGATCTTGCCCTTCTCGTGGTCTACCCTGAGCACCTTGACGTCTATCTCTTCGCCTTCCTTCAGCACCTGAGACGGGTGGTCTACCCTACCCCAGGAGAGCTCAGACACATGCAAAAGGCCGTCCACACCACCCACGTCCACAAAGGCGCCGAAGTCAGTGATCCCCTTGACTACGCCGTGGCGCACCTCACCCTCGTGTATGGTGGACCAGGTGAGCTGGCGCAGGGCCTCTGCCTCCTCCTCCAGTACCTGGCGCCGGGAAAGAATGGCCCTCTCTTTGTTGCGGTCTAGCTCCAGCACCTTCAGTGTGAGGGTCCGCCCAACGTACACCGAAAGGTCGCTAACGTAGCCCCTCTCCACCTGGGAGGCCGGCACAAAGGCCTTGAGTCCCACATCCATCATGAGCCCGCCCTTGACCTCCTGGATAACCTCACCCTCCACGTTACCCCGTTCCTCCATGGCCTTCTGGAGGTGTTCCCAGGCGATCTCCTCGTCCGCCAGTCGCTTGGACAGGTGAAGTGTGCCATCCTGGTCGTCGACGGACTTGACAACAACATCTATCTCTTGACCCTCACTCACAACCTCCTGTGGCGACTGGACATACCGCACGGCAAGGTCTTGAATGGCTATGATCCCCTCGGTCTTGTATCCCACATCCACCAGGACGCCCTCAGGGGAAACCCTGACCACCTTACCCTTGACCCGGTCTCCGGGCGACAGCGCCTTCAGGGTCTCCTCGTACACCTCTTCCTGTGCCTCAGGGGGTTCCACTGGGGTGTCGCCGCCTGCCGGAGGTGCCTCTGGGGGGAGGGGAGCCTCCTCTTGTGAAACCCCCTGGGTCTCACAGGGACTGGCGGGCTTGGCCCCCTCCTGGCCGGGTTCCCCGGGGGTGGGCTCTGCCCTTTCCTCTGTGCCCTCCTCGCTTTCCATCGGCTTAAGCTCTTCCATCCTGCTTATGACCTCCTTTATGATCCACTCGGGCGTGGACGCTCCGGCGGCTACGCCTGCGCTAGTCTTGCCCCGGAACCAGCCCTCCTCTATCTCATCGGCGGTCTGGATGTGATGGACCTCAGTCCCCTCGTCCTCGACCACCGTTACTAACCTCCGTGTATTGGCGCTATCGCGCCCACCCACCACCAGCACTATGTCAACACCCCTGGCCATCCTCCTGGTGGCCTCTTGCCTCATGTGGGTTGCGGAACACAGGGTGTCGGTGACCACCAGGTCCCTGACCTTGCCAGCGATCACCCGCACGGTCTCCTCCAGGTCTCCCGGGCAGAGGGTTGTCTGGGCTATGACACCAACCCTCTCGGCTTCCGGAAGCCCTGCAGCCTCTTCGGGGCTTTCCACCACCCGGGCATCGCCCCCGGCCCAAGCCACCAGGGCCCGGACCTCCGGGTGCTCCCTCTCTCCCACTATGACGATATCACGCCCGTCGGCCTTGAGCCGCTGGGCCGCCCGCTGGGCCCGGGCCACGTAGGGACACGTGGCGTCTATGACCTGGAGACCTGCCGTCTGAGCCTGCCTGAAGGTCTCCGGGCACACGCCATGGGCCCTGAACAGAACAGCTCCCCCAGGTACCTCCCCCATGTGTCTCACCGTCCGGACCCCTTGCTTCTGGAGCCTGTCCACCTCGGAGGCGTTGTGGATGAGGGGTCCCAGGGACCATACAACCCCGCCGTCCCTGCAGGCCTCCTCGGCCATGGCCACAGCCCGCCGCACCCCCGGGCAGAAACCTGCCATATCTGCTACAACAACCCTCACGAGGCTTCCCCCCGGGGCCTCGCAGTGCTGTCGCCCTCCTCCAGGAGGGAAGCGATGGCGTCCATCATGAGGGCCGAGCCAGTCTCATAGTCCCGGTCCTTCAGGTGGAAGGGAAAGCCCACCCTTACCCTGACCCTGCGCCCCAGCCTGTATGGGCCCCGGATACCCACGGGGACAAGGGGCGCGTTGCTCCTGGCCCCGAGGAGAGCCGCCCCTGGCTCTGCCTTGCGCAGTACCATGGCCTTGCTCCGGGTTCCCTCAGGAAACAGGCCCAGGATGCCTCCCTCTTCCAGCACCTGGAGGGCCCTGCGTATTGCCTTGCGGTCAGGTGTCCCGCGCTTCACCGGAAAGGCGTTGATGGCCGGGAGGATGAGGCCCAGGGGTCCCTTGAAGAGCTCTTCCTTGGCCATGAAGTGCACAGGCTTGTCCAAGAGGCACCCGATTATCACGGGGTCCCACCAGCTGATGTGGTTCGAGCACAGGATTAGCGGCCCCGAGGCGGGTACCAGTTCACGGCCGCGGATATCTGGCCAGTAGAACGCGAAGAGAAACACCTTTAGGATGCCGCGGCACAATCTATACCACATGGGAAAGGGCCTCCCTGGACCGGGCAAGCACCAGGTGCAGCACTTCCTCCACCCCGAGGTTTGTGGTGTCAACCAGGACAGCGCCAGGTGCCTGGCGCAAGGGCGCCAGGGCCCGGCCCGAGTCTATCTGGTCCCTCTGGGCCATCTCGCTGGAAACCTCCTCCAGCGACAAGTCAAACCCCTTCTCGTTGAGTTCCTTGTGCCTCCTGCGGACCCTCTCGGCGAAATCCGCCGTAAGAAAAAACTTAACGTCGGCCTCCGGCGCGACATAGGTGCCTATGTCACGCCCGTCCAGCACGACGCCGCCCTTCAGTGCGATCTCCCGCTGGAGGCGGGCCATTTGCCTCCTCACGGCCGGGTGCATTGCCACTTGAGACACCCACCGGTTGACGCTGGGGCTCCTGATATCCTGGGAAACCTCCCGGCCGTCAAGCCATATTTCCGCCTGGCCCGCCAGCCCTGGACGAAATTCTACCTTGGTGCACTCCAGGAGTCCAGCCATGTCCCCTTCATCCGTGAAGTCTCTTCCCTCTTCCAGGGCCTTCAGGGTCAGCGCCCTGTACATGGCTCCCGTATCCACGTACACCAAGTCCAGTTCCTTTGCCAGAAGCCTCGCTATTGTGCTCTTGCCAGCCCCCGCAGGCCCATCGATGGCTATCACGGGTCCTTTAGTCATTGGCCGTCGCGCTCTCTTTCCCAGGTCCGCCCTAACCGGACTTGCACTTTACCTGTTCCTAGTCCCATTCGACATTGCCTGAGTATTTCCTTTTATCCATGGCCAAGTCTGCCTCGTCCCTCCAGGTACCGCCTAGCCAGTTGCACTGTTGTGGGCAGGGCCTCTCAGAGAAAGCCTCTTGGCCGCCTCCATGGCTTCCCGGATCTCCCCCGGACTGGGCCTCCGGTCCAGGGGAGGCCGCTCCTTGGCCCGGTATGCAGGGCGATACTGGTCCATGACATTGACAAAGGTGCCAGGGGACACCTCCCTGGCAAGGTACTCCAGGATGCTGGCGGTTCCGGCTAGGTTCCCCGGGAGCACCAGGTGCCGCACAAGGAGGCCCCTCTTGGCCAGGCCCTCCTTGACTTCCAGGTCCCCTACCTGCCTGTGCATCTCCTTTAGAGCCCGCCTGGCCACCTCAGGGTAGTCCCGGATCCCGGAGAGCTCCTGGGCTATACCGGGATCCCAGTACTTGAAGTCAGGCATGTAGATGTCGAACACACCCTCAAGGATGCGCAAGGTCTCATGTTTTTCGTATCCCCCGGAGTTGTACACCAAGGGAAGCCTGAAGCCTTCCTGAGCTGCCAGGACCAGTGCCTCTATGATCTGGGGCACCACATGGGTCGGTGTCACGAAGTTCACGTTGTGTGCCCCTCCCGCCTGCAGGGCCAGCATCACCATGGCCAGTTCCCGGGCCTTCACGGGCCGGCTGTCCTGCCCGTGACTGATCTCATAGTTCTGGCAGTAGATGCACCTGAGGTTACATCTGCCCAAAAATACCGTACCTGAACCCCCCCGGCCCACGAGAACCTCCTCTTCGCCGTGGTGAGGGCCATAGCTGCAAAGCGGTGCATTGCCTCCAGTGCGGCAAAAACCCGTTTCACCCCGGAGACGATTGACACCGCACTCGTGAGGGCATAGCCGGCAATCCTCAAGCCCTGCCTGGAGTCTAGCCGCCAGGCGAGAGAGACTCCCCGTCTGCAGAAGCCTAAGGTAGGAAGGGTCCATCCACGTTCCCCTCCTTCTTCCCCTGGGCCATGCATACCGCGGCCCTGCGGGCTGCCTCGTCATCAGGCACCGTCACCATGCCACAGCCCTCCAGGTGCTGGAACAGCCGGGTGGCGGCGCCGTCAGTGTAGTCTCGCTCCCTGGTGGGCCCCCGAGCCACAGCCATCACGGGAACACCTTGGTCCCTGGCCTTTGCCGCTGCTTCCAGGTTCGGAAGGTTGCCGGGGCCGAAGGGGACCGCCCCTATGATCACCAGGTCTGCCTGGAGCATGAGCCTGCCGGCCTCGGCCGCCTCCGCGATGGACACGGGAGAGAAGGGCGCCGCCTCAACCACTGGAAGTCCCAGGTCCATGGCCTTCTGCCAGTCCGCGTCCCCCTTGTTGAGTGCCCCACTGGTAACCTTGAACCCCTCCAGGGAGAGCCTCTCAAGGAGTGCCGAGGCCATGCCCCCGCCGCCGATGACGTGAACCCGGAAGTTGAACTTAGCCCGGGGTTGCCTGCCTCGCGACAGCAGGATGACGTGGGGTGTCCCCTCAACCGGATGCCGTGTGAGCAGCACCTCGCTGCCATATACCTGGCGTATGCTGCCGGCGGTCATGACCTCATCTGGCGTGCCCAGCGCGTGGATCTTGCCCCGGGAGAGCAGGAGCAGGCAAGTACAGTACCGTGCGGCGAGGTTGAGGTCATGGAACACAGATATCAGGGTGAGACCCTTTTCACGGTTAAGGCCCTCCAGGAGGTCCAGTATCTCAACCTGGTGCCCGATGTCCAGGTGGGATGTGGGCTCGTCCAGGAGCAGGATCTCCGGGTCCTGGGCCAGAGCCCGGGCAATCAGGACGCGCTGGCGCTCACCCCCGCTCAGCTCCGTCACGGCCCTTCTGGCTAGGTGCCTGGTCGCTGTGAGCCTCATGGCCTCGCACGCCTTGTCCACATCCCGGTCAGACTCCCTTTCGAAGCGGCCTAGGTGCGGCAACCTGCCCATAAGCACCACC
Source organism: Bacillota bacterium (assembly GCA_040754315.1). NCBI lineage: Bacteria > Bacillati > Bacillota > Bacillota bacterium. The sequence goes on along the minus strand of JBFMCS010000005.1, from coordinate 17,251 downwards.
TCAAGGGCGGTAAACTCGAAGTCCACACGGGATTCTTGCCCAACCACGGCCAGCCTGCGGGCGACCTCGCGGGGAGGGAGGGTGTACAGGTCCCTCTCACTCAACACAACCTGGCCCATGTGGGGGGGCAACACCCTGCTCATTGCCTTGAGCAGGGTTGACTTCCCTGACCCGTTAGGGCCAATGATCCCCAGTTTCTCGCCCCGGGACACCTCGAAGGATACGCCCTCAAGGGCAGGTGTGCTTCCGTAGGTGCATGTGACTCCCATGATGCTTATGAGGGCCTTGGGCATCCTCCGGTCTCCCTTCGACTACAGTCGCCGGCGTAGCCTTGAGGGAGGCCGGAGGCCCGGAATGCGTCCTCGCTTGGCCACGGGCTTGCCATTGATCTCCTTCAGGTCCAGGGTCATGTCTATGGGCTTGGCACCTGAGATGTAGCTGCCCACCCCAAAGGCATCAGCTCCTGCCCTTCCCAGGGCATTAATTCGTTCGGGGTTAAGCCCTCCAGATACGAAAACCTTGACATGGAAGAAGCCCTCGCCGTCGAGACGGGCCCTGACCTCGGCCACCAGTGCCTCAGTGACACCGCCCCTCTCCCCTGGGGTGTCCAGGCGCACCCCCTCGAGGTGGCGCCCCAGGGCCCGGGCCACCCTGAGTGTCTCCTCGGCCTCGTCCTTGAAGGTATCCACGAGTATGATCCTGGGGGATGATTCCGGCATAATCTCGTGATAGGCCTGGGCCACCCTCACTGTGTCCCCGGCTATGAGAATGGCCGCGTGGGGGATGGTCCCTGTGGGTTGCAGGCCGGCCAGCCTGGCCCCCAGGACGCAGCTGGCACCAGTGGCCCCCCCGAGAACCGCAGCCCGCTCCATGACGGGGGCTACCGCCGGGTGCACGTGCCTGGCTCCAAAGCAGATGAAGGGCTTCCCCTTGGCTGCATTGCGACACTCCCGGGCCGCAGTGGCCCAGGCGCTGGAACTGGCGAGGATCCCCAGGATGGCCGTCTCGTAGAAGCCGAAGGCGCCGTAGGGCCCCCGCACCTGCATGATGGGTTCCTTGGGCCCGAACTCCTCCCCCTCGTCCAGGGCCCAGACCTCGCAGGCGTGTCCCTCCAGGAGGTTAAGGCACTCCTGGATGCCACAGCAAGTGCCCGATCCCGAGGTGAAGACCTCTGCGGCTACTGGTGTATCCAGAAGTCCTAGATGGTCTAGGAGGTCGTAGGTCTTCATGAAGTAAACGTCTGTGGTTTCTCCGTCAATGATCTCCTCGTGCGTGGCTGAGAACAGCCGCCGGTCTGGACGGATCTCCAGTTCCCCGGCCTCCTTCAAGCTTCGCAAGGCTGCCAAGTCACCCCTCTTTCAGTCGCGCTCACCAGGAGGATACCACCTGGACACCTAGGACCTTCTCCATCTGCCCCAGGGCAAACCCCCCTGCCTCCGGGTCAAAGGAGGCCACGGAATCCCTGGGCACTGTGACGCCATAGTTGCGCATGCGGGCATCCGCGGCTGTATACAGCACACATATGTTGGTGCAGACTCCCACAAGCACCAGGGAGTCGATGCCCCTCTCCCGGAGACGGAGGTCCAGGTCGGTCCCGTAGAAACCGCTGAAGCGCCTCTTTGCTATAACGGGTTCGCCCTCTTGGGGGAGTATCTCGGGTATGACCCCGGATCCCCAAGTCCCGGCAACACAGTGGGGCGGGAACACCTGGAACTCCGGGTCATCCGGATCATGGGTGTCCGCCACATAAAGCACAGGTATGCCCCGCGCCCGGGCCTTCTCCACGGCCTCGTGGACCGCTGGGATGATGCCCCTGGCCGCGTCTCCACAGTACAGAGTGCCTGTGGGATCCAAAAAATCAGCGAGCATGTCCACGACCACCAGGGCCTCTCTCACTTCTCCACCTCCTTGGCGCCTGTTTCAGCGCCCTGATCTCTGCCGGTCCTAACGGCCGCCAGGCTCCCGGCGCCAGGTCCCCCAGCTCCAGGGGGCCCAGGGCTGTGCGGCACAGCGCTGAGACCGGGTGTCCCACAGCCTGGCACATGCGTCTCACTTGGCGTTTCTTCCCCTCCCGCAGAACGAACTCCATCTCGGCCCCTTTGGCCCAGCGGCCGGCAAGGCGGATCTCGGCGGGTGCGGTGACGCCATCCTCCAGGGACACGCCCTCCCTGAGGCAGGCCAGAGCCCGGGACGACGGCACGCCAATGACTCGCACCCTGTAGGTCTTGCTCACCTGGTACCTGGGGTGAGCAAGACTGGCCGCGAGGTCACCATCGTTGGTCATGAGAATGAGCCCTGAGGAGTCAAGGTCAAGCCGGCCCACAGGATAGACCCGCTGGGACACCCCAAAAACCAGGTCCATCACCGTCTTCCGTCCCTGCGGGTCCCGGACTGTGCTGACGTAGCCCACCGGCTTGTGCAGAAGAAGGTATATGGTGTTTTCCCTGGCTCCAACCGGTTCGCCATCCAGGGTGACTACGTCCCCACCCTCAACCCGGTACCCGGGCTCGCTGACGGTGATGCCATTTACTGCCACCCGGCCCTCCCGGATTATGGCGGCAGCTCGTCGCCGGGAGGCCAAACCTGCGCCACTAAGGACGTTCTGGAGCCGCTCCGGGGCCATCCACGCCCCTCCCCGCTCTTCGGTGTGTTTGTATGTTCTCCAAAAGTCCTGCCTTTCCTTTCGCTGGGCCTTTCCAGGCAGTCAGGATCCATTCCCTGCCCCAGGGGCCAGGAGGTCGTTTCCTGGAACCGCCAGCCAATCCCAGGATTTGAATCTCCTCCAATGAGGGAGCCGCCACCACACCCGGCAGCGCCGCCCCTCTGGGATTTCCGTAGGGATTCCAGTGCTCCCGGGCCTGTAGTCTCATCCTCCCCTTCCCCAAAGACGGCACTGCCTGCGGGACCGTGCCAGGCGGCTCGGATCCATCGCGCATGACCACATACAGGGGGAAGCCCAAGTCGTACCGGCTTCCCCCTTGCTATCAGTTCTTTCATCTTGGCGATCCGTCACTCTCTACAGCTTTTCCGCTGGCAGGCTAGCCTTGTCACGGCTTTTTGGGCAGCATTACCGCTTTTTGAGTGATCTCTCTTCTATCATGGCAGGTGCTTCGCCGGCACATTGGGGTCGCAGGAGGTCCCGCGGAGGCAAATTACCTGCTCATACCGGAGTGCCCACGCTTTGAGGCTCTCTTCTCCAGTTCCAGGCCACTCTTGATGGAAGGTGTCTCCTCCCTGGACTTAGCCTCGGGTACTTGCTTCCTGGTGTACCCAGTTCAGGTGTCCCACAGGGTTCTCCCTTTCCCGTGTGAAACACCCCCAGGCCTGCCCTCTCACAATTTCCATGAGTCGCGGGGTCGTGCAAAACCGCGGTTCGACCCGTGGGAACCTGCATTTTGGCCTCGATACCATTAAGGTCAGCAGGGAGCTGCTTTGCGCAGGCTCACCTTGAACGTTGCCTCCTCTTTCACGGCGCTCTCCGGGAGGCGGTTTTCCCTCCACAGATCCCGGGCGACCTGATCACAGGAGGGAAATGCCCCTGTAGGCCACATACAGCACATAGGTGCCAAGGAGAACCCCGCCCTCCCACCTGTCCAACCTCTCAGTGGTCCTGGCAAACCAAAGCAACATCACCAAGGAGACAAGCACGGCCGGGAGATCAAGACCAGTAGTGACGGTGGAGAAGGGAACCCCCCGGACGACCGCGGCCATTCCCATGACCCACGTAAGGTTCAAGAAGTTCGCCCCCAATATGTTGCCTACCGAGAGAGCCTGGTGCCCCTTTGCCAGGGCCACCACAGCCGTGACCAGCTCCGGGAGGGACGTACCCGCAGCGACAAGGGTAAGACCCAGGAACATCTCGGACACGCCCAGGGTAACGGCTATGCTAATCCCCGAATTAACCAGGAGACGGCTGCCAAACGCCACCATGAGTCCCCCCAAGACAAAGAGCCCTGTGCTCCCGCGCAGCGCGGGCTTGGCCCAGCTGTCATCCCCAGCTGCTACCTCCGAGGCACGACTCTGGGCCACGGCATTGAAGGTGGCCACCGCCATGTACAGGACGAACACAGCCAGTAAGATCCCGCCCTCCCCCCTGGTAATCGTACCGTCCAGCCCCATGGCCAGGGTAAGCACTGCCGCGCCCAGCATGAACCCACCCTCTTGCCTAAAAAGCCTCCGGTCCGTGAGGAAACCCCTGGCCAGGACGCTACCGCCGAATATGAGTCCTGTGTTGAACAACACGGAACCCAGGGCGTTGCCGGCGGCCATGTCGGTGTGGCCCTTCAGGGCAGCGTACGTGGACACGGAGAACTCCGGGAGGGTCGTGGCCAAGCTTACCACGGTGGCGCCGATGATAACCTCCGAGATACCGGTCACCCTGGCAAGACAGATGGCTCCATCCGTGAAGTAGTCCGCCCCTTTGATCACGACTATGACCCCAACCGCGAACAGGGCAAGGTCAAGCGAGAGCATTGGTGACCCCCTTCTGGTATGGCTTCGGGCTTGTCCGGCTCCAGGTTGATTATACACCCCGGCGTGGGTGTTCGGGTAGTGGCACCCCACACAGTAAAACCGCCCGGCACTGGCAGGAGGATAGGGGCCCTGAGACGTAATAGTCCTGGGAGTCGATGAACTTGGGACGAATACTGCCGAAGGAGAGTTGGATCATGCCCACAGGTCAGATTAGCCTAGACACAAAGGCCATTAGCGACATCAATAGCTTCCTCCAGGACCCCTGTAACCCGCTGGTAAGCGATGTTCTCCGGGTGGTAGCGAAGCATGGAACCCCTGAACAGATCAACGCCCGGGCCCGGGAGGCCCGGAACCTTCCCAATCTTCTCCAGCGCCTCACCAACATGGGTTCCCCCTATCTAAGGGACCTGCAATGGCTGGCGGCGGAAAGGGACCGGGGGGCCTTCGTGAGCATCGGCGACTACCGCCAGGGGGTGCTGGGCCGGGAGAACCCCGCCATGTGCTTTGACGAGGGGAAGGCCGTCACCCTTGAGATCAGCGCCCTGCAGTACTTCCCCTGGCTCATCGCTGAGGCCCAGAGGGCCATCGACGCCCAGGAGATCATGCCAGGCAGGTACATTCGCGTTCGCAAGATGCGGGAGCAGGAACGGGATGATGGAGACACCCTGGCGGTGGCCGCAGCTATGCAGATCATCGGCGCCAGTTACGTTGAGACACTGGATACCCGGGGTACTGACGGCTCTAACCTCCACCTGGGGGGCCCCGAGTGCATCACCGGCTACTTCGGTGGGGTGGGCCAGCCCAACGACCATGCCCTGGCGTGGGTAGACGAGTACCTTTATTACTACACCCAGTACGGCATTGACCAGGTTCTAAACATCAACCCTGGAACCGTGCTCCTGGGGTACATGCTGTACAGGCTGGGCATCGATGTGAAGTTCAAGATCTCCGTATTCATGGGGAACGACAATCCCTACTCAGTGCTCTGGACGCTCATGATGGCCCGGCTCCTGGGCCGCGAGGATGGCTCAACCCCCCTGGAGGGGTTCAACCTGAGCAATTCAGTTGACAACAGTACGATCCGCCTGAGCTCGGAGATAAGGAGAAGGCTCGACCTGGAGGACCAGGTCCGCATCGAGCACCACATCACCGAGACGGCCAAGAGCATCGTACGCCAGCCCTACAACCGCAGGGATGAGCTTCTTGATGTGGCCCGGGAGGTGCCCAACATCTCTGCCAAGCATGAAGGGGGCGATCCCGAGGTGGAAGCCACCCGGGAACACCCCTCGGACATCCTTGATTACTTCCGGTTCAAGGATGAAATAGTCCAGGGCGGCGACATGGAGAGGATGCTCATCAACTACCTGGATAAGCATGATGCTGTGAACCGGACTGCCAGGGCACTCACCGAGCGCGGCCTCTCTTTCGTAGGCGCCAGGAGGCTGCACCGGCGCTAGACCAGGGGCACCTGGGAACGGCACATCACCTGAGGGGTGAAACCTGTGAGCCCGACTGTATCGCCAGAGCATGAGAGGGACGTGGAAATCCTGGCGGAGCGCCTGGCCATGCTATACCGCCACTTCGCCCAGGCAATCGTGGATGAGCTGGGAGAGGAGCGGGGAAGGGCCCTGGTATCCCAGGCAGTCACAGCCTACGGGCAGGAATGCGGCACGAAGGTCCGCTCCAAGGTAGGGAGTATGGGTGAGGATCTGAGTATCGCCAACTATGCCCTCGGCAAGGACCTCCCATCGGTGGGTTGGAGCCTGGAGGTCACCCGGGACGAGCCGGGGATCCGGGAGGTGAAGATTAGCCGGTGCCCGCTGGCACAGTACTGGATAGCCCAGGGTTGCGCCAGCCTGGGCAGGCTCTACTGCCTCGTGGACCCCTCCAAGTACTCAGCGTACAAAGAGGGAATCCAGTGCTCGCACCCCAGGAACGTGCTGGACGGGGACGAGTGGTGCGTCATGAGGATTGAGGAGCCAGGGAGTTCCGCCTAGGGAACCTGCCTTCCCTTTTTCCACCAGGGGCTGCCGGGAGACATGAACAAATCCGGAGTCCCTGCCTTATTATATTACTATATATGGGCAGGTAACTCGGGCCAGCGACGCCCAGGGGCCCATGAAGGGAGGAGCCACATTGCCCGACGTTGTGGTGGCAGGAGGGGGCTGGGCAGGCTGTGCCGCTAGCCTGGCCGCACGAAAGATGGGAGCCAGGGTGGCGCTCCTAGAAAAGACAGATCAGCTCCTGGGCACGGGGCTGGTTGGAGGTATTATGCGCAATAACGGGCGTTTCACGGCGGCGGAGGAGCTGCGGTGCCTTGGAGCGCCCGAGCTGATTGACCTCACGGATTCCGTAGCGCGGCACCGGGAAGTCAGGTTTCCCGGTCACAACCATGCCACGCTGTACGATGTCAGCCTGGTGGAGCCGGGCGTGCGCGCCCTCCTTACAAGCGCCGGAGTCGAGGTTTTCCTGGAGACCCGGGCGGTAGACCTCCGGCGGTCTGGCGGGCACCTGGAGGCAGTGGTGGCTGAGGGGGGCCGGGAGTTTCCAGGGGACGCCTTCGTCGAGACAACAGGAACGGCTGGCCCCCAGGGCAACTGCCTTCGCTACGGCCACGGGTGTGTCATGTGCATCCTCAGGTGCCCAGCCTTTGGCCCCAGGGTGAGCCTGGCCGCCAAGGCTGGTGTGCCCGAGAGGGTGGGCATCACATCCAAGGGCACCCTGGGTTCAATGAGCGGCTCGTGCAAGCTCTTGAAGGACTCGCTGTCCACGGAGGTCCGGCAGGTCCTGGACGACCGGGGCGTGTGGGTCTTGGCCCTCCCACGCCACCTGCGGGCGGAAGAGAAACTTCCCATGAAGGCATGCCAGCAGTATGCCCTCCCGGAGTTCTCCGACAACCTGGTTCTCCTGGATACTGGCCACGCCAAGATGATGACCAGCTACTTCCCCCTGGAGTTCCTCAGGAGCGTGCCAGGCCTGGAGAATGCCCGGTACGAAGACCCCTACGCGGCGGGTCGAGGAAACTCCATGCGCTACTTCAGCATGGCCCCCCGTGACAGCACCTTGCGGGTCGAGGGTCTTGCAAACCTCTTTTGTGCAGGAGAGAAGTGCGGCCCATACGTCGGGCACACTGAGGCCATCGCCACGGGAAGCCTGGCTGGCCACAACGCCGCGAGGCTGGCCTACGGCGAGGAGCTGCTGAAGATCCCGCAAGGCCTTGCTGTGGGCCTTGCTGTCTGGATGGTAGGGCGTGAAATGGAAACCGAGGAGGGGATCCGGAAGAAGTACACCTTCTCAGGTTCCTTCCTCTTTGATGCCATGAAGGAACGGGGACTGTACTCCACTGACCTTGACACGATAGAGCGCCGGGTCAGGGAGTCAGGGGTTCAGGGCGTATTTTCAGAACCCCTGCGCTAGAGGGGATGACCTTGCAGGGGATACGGGTCTTGGGAAGAAGATGACTCCAGGACGAGACACTGGAGGGGAGAAGCCTTGACAGATGGGTTCAACACCAGACTGGTTCATACTGCCGAGAAACCAGACCCTGCCACTGGAGCGGTAGTGCCTCCAATCTACACCTCTTCTACCTTCGCCTTCCCGGACAATGACAGTCTTGAACGGCACATGGCCAGCGAAGGCCCGGGCTTCATCTACGCCCGCCACGGCAATCCCAACACCGCTATGGCTGAGGAGAAGATCGCCCACATTGAGGAGGGCGAGGCCGGGCTGGTGCTGGCGTCAGGCATAGCCGCAATCTCAGTTGCCCTGCTTGCGCTGGCCACCTCCGGAGACCACGTGCTGTGCCAGCGGGGCACCTACGGGGGCACCTTCAACCTGCTGCATTCGGTGTTCCCCCGTCTTGCCATCGAGTACACCCTGGTGAACACTCTAGACCCGGCTGAGGTGGAGGCGGCGATACGGCCCAACACCAGGGCGCTGCTCCTGGAGACCCCCAGCAATCCCACACTGTTGGTATGTGATATCGCCGACATGGCCCGGATTGCCCGCCCCAGGGGAGTGCGAGTCATCGTGGACAACACCCTTGCCTCACCCTACAACCAGCGCCCGCTCGCCCTCGGCGCCGATGCTGTGGTTCACAGTTGCACCAAGTACCTGAACGGCCACAGTGACGTGGTGGCAGGAGCAGTGGTGGGCTCCCGAGCCTACATCAGCGACTGCCTGGACCTCGCCAGGAAGATGGGGGCCACCATCAACGGGTTCGATGCATGGCTCCTGGTACGAGGACTAAAGACCCTCGGGCTGAGGATGGAAAAGCACAACTCCAACGCCCAGCGGGTGGCTGAGTACCTCCAGGATCACCCAAGGATCCAGAGGGTATACTACCCAGGCCTGCCCCAGGATCCCGGCCATCAGCTGGCTAAGCGGCAAATGGCCCCCGGCTACGGCGGCCTGCTGAGCGCGGATATAAGGGGAGGACAGCCTGGCGTGGATGCCCTTATCGACAGGGTGAAGGTATTTACCCGCGCAGTCAGCCTGGGATCCGTGGAATCCCTCATAACCCAGCCCGTTGTCTGTGTTCACAGGGGCATGCCCGAGGAGGAACGCCGCTTGGCGGGCATTACACCTTCACTGGTAAGGTTCTCTGTGGGGATCGAGGATCCCCTAGACCTCATCGCCGACCTGGAGCAGGCTCTCGGCTAGGCCGCGAGTGCTCCCCGGGCTCGGGGGGATCGTCAGGGCTGTCAACGGTCACTAGCGTCCGGGGCGCCCTTGGGTTCTTGCCAGGGGGGCTCCGGCGGTCCGGGCTGCCCGTCTTCACGAGGTTCCTGTGCTTTGGCGTCATGGTCAGTCCTCCCTCAAGGTGCGTGCCGGTACTAGGATACCCGTGGACAGCGCACCTCACCCATACAGGCAAGTCTCACGTCTAGGCGCTGGCCACCCAGGGGGCATGCCTTGGGGAATGGGCCCTGAAGAGAGGCTGGAGCAGGGCGGGGGTGGCAAAGCCCGGCCAGCGAAGGCCTTCCGTACCCGCCTGCCATTATTTCCCGGGAAACCCTTTTACTCTAAGTGCGGGTGGATCACTTGCATCTTTACTTCACCCGCGCTGGGTTTGCCCAGTTACTGCCATCTAGGTCACGCAACATCGCTAGCCTGGCCACGACGCTGCCGGAGCCCTCGGTCTCCACGTTCGAGCCCTGAAGGGGCATACCAGCATGGCTTCTGGGAACCACCCTGGGTTCGGTGCTGTGTAGTGCCGGCCCTATCCTTGGAGGAAGCGTTCTGATGAGGGGGTCTCTCGTCGACAGGAGGCTGTTTCTTCATGCTTGTCGCGGCGGCCCTCATCGCGGCAATGGCGCTGGACGGTGGCAAGGGGAGGTCTTGCTGGCCTTGGTTGCCACCTACAGGGCGTTGGCCGTTGCCGGTACGCTGTCGCGAATCCGTGCGGCGGAGGCGGCCGCCTTGATGATGTGGGCGACGCCAGGCCCGCCACTGGGGTCCGGGTGGGCCTGCTCGTGCCGGGCGGCATCATGGCAGGGTTAGGCAGCCGCCTCCCGGTGAACTCCGGCATCAACCTAGTCTTGGCCCTGGGTCTTTCTGAGGTTTTCCTCAGCCTCACCGTGATCGCGATGGGCACCTTGTTGCCTGAGCTGGTCACGGTAGTTGGGGCGTCCCCCTCTCCAGCGCCTCCTGGTGCTGCATCACCCGGCCATGTTCGTGTCCACGACACTCCTGCCCGGGTTCGCGCAGGCTGGACCGCTGGGAGGATGGGATCTTGTTCGCCACCTGCGCCCTATACGTGGAAGGGCGGGGCATTGCGCTGCTAGAGCGCGAATCACGGCCTTATGTCTCCAAGTGTAAGATTCCCTCCCGGATCAGCGCCTGGGTGAGATGGGTCGAGGGCCCGAAGCGCCAACCGTGATGCTCCCTGAGGTGTCTCTCCAAGGACACCGTCAGTGGGCAGCCGGTGAGGTTCATCTTCAGGCCTGCTCCCATGCCATAGAGGGCCAAGCGCCTCCTGCTGGCCTCATCCTGCGAAAGACGGGTGGCCAGCGCGCTTACAGGCCATCCCTCGGGGTCGCCCAGGATGACACACGTGACCCCTGGCGTTGAACCCAGCATCAATGGCACCTCCCGCAGGCACACGGTCACGCGGGTCCCATCCACAGCGAAGGCAGCCTCATCCCAGCCAGCGCTGGGGGATCGCTGCCACTCTGTGGAGAGCGCCTCAATGAGACGCTGGAAAAGGCCGGCCGACTTCACCGGGCCCTGGAGACTGGGCCACACGCGTTCGGCCTTGCTTCGCCTGAGCCATGCCGCGGCCTGTGACCCCAGTGCCCGAGGCACCCTGGCGCGGCCATCGCTTGCCTCCCACCAGCCGAGCGCGCTCAGGCGCCCCTGGGCCGCGCTCCAATCCAGCCCCATCTGGGTGAACTCGTGCCTCGCCGCATTCACGTCAAGGCCGTCTTTCCCAGCGATGAGCAGGAGTTCCGCTAGCCCCCTGGTCGCAGCGTCCATTGCCTTAATGTCCCCGTCTCCCACATGCCTCACCCCCGGTATCATACCCTTCCGCGCTCCTGGAGGGGCCTAACCTGGCCAACCATGGCCTAAAGGGTCTTTCTCCGGCCGAAGGTGGGTTCGGCGGCGGGTATGGGCGGCATCTGCCAGGTGCTGATCAGCGGGACTGGTGTATCCCGTTGGATGATCACATCCATGACCGCTGGCCGCCCTGACTTCAAGGCATCCTCGAAGGCCTGGCCGAAATCCCCGGGATCTTCCACCCTGTAGCCCAGGGCGCCCATGGACTCGGCCATCTTTGCAAAGTCAGGGTTCCAGAGTTCTTGGGTCTTATCGATCCGGAAGCTGGTGAGGATCTCACGGCCATCAAGGTAGAACCGCTGCAGGTCCCTGATGCAGCCTATGGAATAGTTGTTCAGGATCACCCATACGGCCGGCAGGTCGTATTCCACGCTGGTGGCCACCGCATGGGGGGTCATCATGAACCCGCCATCGGAGCACAGGCACACACAGGGGGAGCCGGGTCTTGCCAGCTTCGCTCCAAGCACACCGCAGACACCGAACCCCATGGCGGCAAACCCGCCGGGGCTGATGTGGGTAAGGGGCATAGGGGTCTTCCAGTACTGCTCGGCCCAGGCCTGGTTGTTGCCCACATCTACCACCATGATGGTATCGGCGGGGGCGATCCGCCTCATGTCGGCGAACACCCGCCTGGGGTCGATGGGGATGTCGCTGGCGGTCTCGAAGGGACGTGTGAACTGCTCCCATTCCGCCTTATACTGGTCCACCTCGTCAAGCCACGGGTAGCGGGGCCGGGGCCCGGCGTTGGAACGGGCCGCGTTCAGGAGCTGTTCGAGGAAGGCCCGGGCGTCCGCCACCACCCCCAGCTCGACCGGGTAGTTCCGGGCTATCTCCGAGGCGTCGATGTCCACCTGGATAAGACGGGTGGGCGGGATGTTGTAGGCGTAGCCGGGCAGCCAGCTGGCGGTGTGGAGGTCCGAGAACCTGCATCCCATGGCGAGTATGAGGTCGGCGTTGCGGCAAGCCTCGACCGCAGGGTAGTATCCCCAGCAGCCAGTCACCCCGAGGTACAGGGGATGGTCCTCTGGGAGGGCACCCTTGCCCATGAGGCTGGTGTACACCGGGATGTTCAGGTGTTCCGCCACGGCCTTCAGTTCCCCCCAGGCCTCTGACACCATGACGCCTCCGCCCGCAAGGACGAGCGGGCGCTTGGCCGCCAGCAGCGCCTCCAGGACCTTCTCCACTATGCCCTCCGGGGCCTTGCCCCGCCAAGCCACGGGGTCAGCCCACCTGTCCGGGTCTGGGATGGTGACATCCGCCTTCTTGATGTACAAGTCATAGGGTATATCAAGGTGACAAGGCCCGGGCCTGCCCGTTCTCATGAGTTTATAGGCCTTGGGAAGGTAGCTGGCCAGCTGGCGTACCTTGTGTACCTGCCAGCTGAATTTTGTGTAGGGTCTCATCACGACGGGGAATTCCGCCGGGTGATGCCGGTAGGGCTCCTGCAGTGCCCCGGTGTCGAACTGATCGGTGGCAACCTGGCCCGTGATGAGAAGGAATGCCGAGGAATCGAAGAACGCATTGGCAGTGGCGATGGCGAGGTTGGCGGGACCCGGCCCCGTGGAGGCGAACACCGGCAGGGGAACCTTCGTCAGGCGGAAGTACGCATCGGCCATGAAGCCGGCCGCCTGCTCAACCCGGGCCCAGATCGGCTTGATCCTGTCCGTGAGGTCGTACACCCCGTCCAGGAGCCCGATGGCCCCGTGACCGGGGTAGCCCAGCATGTAAGGGATCCGCTGCTTGATGAGATACTCGACGATGATCTCGCATCCGCGATACTCCGTCATGGCCTCCTTCGCGCCCTAGAAGCGCGAAGTTCTCACCTCCTGGCTTGGGAAGTACGGGCATGGCCTGGCACTCTCCACCTCCTTCGCGGCCGCGCTTAGCCATGGACCTTACGCAAGAACCCTGCCAGGAGGGAGGGGTTGCCGAATCGGCACGGAGCAGGTCACTTGTCAGGGAGTCTCCACGGGAATAGGGGGTGTGACAGGGGTGGTGTGTCATAATGTGGCGGTGGTACAAGATACGGGGCATTCTGGCCGTTTTGTGTGTTCCAGGATGTCACACCGGCCGCTCATCGCGGCGCAGTCCCCCATACCCCCTTTGCCGCCCGGCCCTCCGGTATATCGTATTCCGGCTGACACCCAGCAACCGGGCGGCAGCCGTAACGTTGCCCCCGGTGGTCTCCAAGGCCTCGGCTATGGCACGCTCCTCGGCCTCCCTCAGGGAGGTCTGGGAGCCCTCGGAGGACCGGGGCAGCATCAGGTGCGCAATTCCGATCAGGCTACCCTGGACCAGGTTGATGGCCTGTTCCACAACGTTCTGAAGCTCCCGGACGTTGCCTGGCCAGTGGTATGCCTCAAGTGCCCGCATGGCCTCGGTCGTGAAGGCCGCCCCCCTCCTATCCATCTTCTCCCCCAGCCTCTCCAGGAAATGATGGGCAAGGTAGGGCACGTCTCCCACCCGCTCCCTGAGGGGAGGGATGCTGATGGTCAGCACGTGCAGGCGGTAGTACAGGTCATCGCGGAAGTGCCCGCGGGCCACCTCGTCCTTGAGATCCTTCTTCGTGGAGGCTATCACCCGCACGTCCACAGGGATCACCCGCTGCCCACCTATCCTCACGATGGTCTTCTCCTCAAGCACCCGGAGAAGGGCCACCTGCATGTCAAGGGGCATGTCTCCGATCTCATCAAGGAGTATTGTCCCACCGTCGGCCAGCTCGAACTTGCCCGGCCTACCCTCCCGCCGGGCCCCGGTGAACGCCCCTTCAGTGTAGCCGAAGAGTTCGCTGCCCACCAGGTCCCTGGGCAGGGCCGCGCAGTTGATGGCCACAAAGGGCCCCCTGCATCGTGGGCTTGCATTGTGGATGGCCTGGGCAAACATCTCCTTGCCGGTGCCGCTCTGTCCCTCCAAGAGCACGTTGGAGGAGCTCCCGGCCGCCATCCGTGCCAGATCTACGGTCTTGCTGAGGCTCCCGGAGCGCCCCACAATATCCTCGAAGGTGAAAATGGCCTTGGCTCCAACCATCCGCTGGGCAAGGCGGCGAACGCTCTTCATCTCCCTGAGGGTCACCAGACAGCCTGCGGCGGACCCAGCCTCTTGCCATATGGCGCGAGCCGACACGCTGACCTGAGCGCGCCCGGCGGGGCCGTCCACCTCGACCTCCCTGTCGAGCACCGTTATGTTCCTTCCAAGAACCTCGGGGATCCCAATCTCCCGGCCTATGTTCTTGGGAAAGGACCTCCCGGTGGCCTTTTCCGGGTCAACCCCCAGCATCCTCCCGGCTGCCATGTTCATGTGGGTGATCCGGCCATTGGTATCCACCGATACCAGGCCATCGGGCATGGACCCCATGAGGGCCAGCAGGTACCGGTTGGTGACCAGGAGGTCCCGGGAGATCTTCTGGGCCCGGATCTGGTTATCAATAGCGCCAGCGGCAGCCACCACCATGCCCAGGGTGTGGGGATGGGCCCTCCGGCAGTGCCCGGACATGTTGAGCACTCCCAAGAGCCTTCCATCAGGATCCCGGATGGGTGCGGCGGAACAGGTCCATGAATGGCACATCCGGCAGAAGTGCTCCGCCGCGCATACCTGTACGGGAGCCCCGGTTGCCAGGGTAACACCTATGGCGGTGGTGCCGAAGTACTCCTCGGACCAGTTGACACCATTGACGAGGCTGATGTTGCCCGCATCCTCCAGCACCTCGGCGTCCCCCAGGATCTCCAGGAGGAAGCCCTCCTCATCGCAGAGGGTTACCACAAAGCCAGACCCCTTCACCAGATCGTACAGGCTCTTCATGAAAGGGGTTGTGGCTTCGATGATCTCAAGCCGTCGCGACAGCCTGTAGGAGAGATGGGAATCGGACAGCCGGTATACAGTGGGTTCATCCGGTTTGACCCCGAGGTCACGGCACCGCCTCCATGAGGCGACCACCACATCACGCACCGTACCGGCATCGAGAGTCTGCCCGGAGGTGAACCTGAGCCAGGCACCGTAGAGGTTCCGGGAACCTGTGTCTCCAGGCAGTGACTCCAAGGGTCTCACCACCGTTCTTTTTCCTGGGACTTGACCCGCTAATCCAAGGGGTGCAGCACCAGGCCTGTGGGGAGTTTGGGATAGAAGTATGTGGACTTCTGGGGCATCCTCTCACCCTTCAACGCGATGTTGCGCACGGCGGTGGGCGTGCACGCCCTTACGAGAAAGGCCGCCTGCCGCCGCCGGGCGTCGACCTGGGAAACGGCCCTGGGTGCATCATGGCTAAAGCCCAGGGTCGCCCCACTCATGGTTTTATCCAGCAGGAGTACGTGCAGGGCGCTGACATCCAGAGACCGCCACGCCCTTGACCTGAGCGGCACCAGCGCCTCCATGTCCCGCTCACCGGCATCAGTGAGGCTCATGAGGAAGAACCTGCCCTGGACATAAAGCCCGAAGGCGGGTCCCTGGGCCTCCTTGAGCGCCTTCAGGGTATCATCAAGGCTGGCTAGTCTCTCGCCGAAGAACCCTTGGGCCCTCCCCTCCTTGAGCTGGTACATGACCTCCACGGGAACGTTCGTGGCCAAGCGGTGTGTGGGCAGTACCGCCAGCGCGGGGTCGAACAGGTTCACCAGCCCCATCATCACCCGGCCGGAGGCCTCGTCATCCCGTTCCTGGTGATAGAGGAGGGCCGTCTCATAACGGTGGTGCCCGTCAGCGATGAAAAGTGGCATGCTCCTCATAAGATGGCTTATCCCTTCGGCCGCGGCGCCCCCCACGGGCCAGACGGCATGAGCGCTGCCGTCTTCCTTCCTGGCGCTCACCTCCGGGGTTGTGCATGCGGCATCCCTGAGCACCCTGAGCACCCGGTCTTCCTCATCCGGGTATAGAGCGAAGATGGGACTCACGTTGGTTCCTGTTGCCCGGAGTAACCTCAGCCGGTCCTCCAGGGCAGAGGACTGGGTCTCTTCGTGAGGGAAGATCTCACCTCCGTTGTAGCGCGACAGTCCCACGGAGGCGAACAGCCCCCAGCGTTCAGGGAAGCCACCGGGGAAGGTCTGGCGGTAGAGGTAGACCAGGGGTGTCTCATCTCGAATGAGGATGCCCTCGGTAAGCCACCGCCTGTAGTGCTCGGCTGCCCTGGTATAACGGTTGTCTTTCTCGTCATCCCCTAGGAGCGTCTCCGCCAGTTCCAGGCGAATCACATTGTGCGGGTGACTCCGGTAGCACAATGACTGGGTCTCCGTATCCACGGCATCATAGGGAGGGGCTATGACCCTCCCCAGCACGGCTGGGTCGCGGTATGAGTAGCGGACGCCCCGGAAAGGAAGCACTCTTGACAAGTTGACATCCTCCCACTTCCTGAGTGTCCCGTGGCCCAGGCCTGCCCGGCCGAAAGGTCAACGAGCCCAAAACCCCTCCGCATCGATGTTCCACGCTGCATTCTCGTCCCGGTCGTGAATGGCTCCGCACTCAGGGCATCTCAGACTTCCTGACCAGAAACCGCATCTTGTCCCGGGGTTTTCGCCGTGCCTTTATGACCCGGGTTCCTTCTTACTTGAGCAAGTCTCGTCGTCCCTTGAAAGGTACGGGATACCCTTCCCCAACACCTTGTAACCTTTCGGGACAATAACCCATAGTACCTTCCGGAAGCACAGGGTCACTGTGCGATAGTGATGCACTCCGGGCCCTTATCGATCGAGTCCCGGTGTGCCATACACCGTCTCGGGGCGCACCCTGGCAGCCCACCGCTTCTTAGGGCAAGGTCAACCTGATAGCCCCAGCCATGCACGCCGGTGCCGCCTTCAGAGACGCACTTCAGATTGAAGCACTCAAGTTCCCGCCCAGGCCTGGTCAACATGCGGGGAGGCCCCCTAGCCCCCCATGGTTTCACGGTGACGGCTGTTCTTATTCTGACCTCCACGCTTCTTGCCGGTATGGCCCGCCACCAGGCTACGTGGGGGATAAGGATCTTATCGCCAAGCATTCTCCGGTTAACCACTCGCCGCCATCTAGGCATCCTGCCCTTCTGGAGGGTATGGTAGCTCCATCCATGGCTCTATCAAGCATTTGCGCTTGACGTGAGGGCCTGGGACTTCTAGCGGGTAAGACCACATGAGTACCGATTTTCCGCACATCAGGTATGTTCTTCTAAGCAAGCCGCTACGTGTGGGCATAATTGGTCAGGAGGTATCGTAGGCAGCATAGAACGTGATCGGTTTGAACCCGAAAGCGCTCAAGAGACTGT
>JBFMCS010000004.1 GCA_040754315.1 Bacillota bacterium | reverse complement strand
ACTGAAGAACAAGGAAGATTACGATGAAGCCCACTTTGAAGTCGCAAAGCAGAAGCAAGACATATTCCGGGTCAAGAGGATGATTGCTGAGGCCAGGAAGATGGGCCTGGTGGTGGTGACAGAGCACTCTAAGACCGCATGAGCGTTCGGTCCCTGAATAGCCGTCTGGCTGATGCATTATCTGTCATCGGCTTGGATCATTTTGCCCTTTTTCGACTTGCTATCCAGGCATATCTTGCCGTCGCTCACACTGCTTGGCCACCGTCTTGCCACATAGCGTGGCCAACTGAAGGGACATGAACGGGGGTCCCCGCACCCCTGGCCTCTTCAAGCGACTGTTTCTCCCTCGACCTCTGCCCAAGCCTGCTTCACCGTTGCCTCGTCTATTAGCGACTTTTGCTCCGCGAACCCAGCCAGCAGAGAAGCCACACAGAGGTTGTTGATGCGGCGGGGGATCCCCTTGGAGAACTGGTGGATCAGCCGCATGGCCTCATCCGAGAACAGGGGGTGGGCAACCCCCGCCACCTTGAGGTGGTGCTGGATGTAGGCACGAGTCTCCGGTTCCGGCAGCCCCGACAGGTGGTAGCGCAAGGTCACCCGCTGGGCGATGGCCGCGAGAGACTGCAGCCGGAGACGCTGGCGCAGTTCCCCCTGGCCCACCAGACACAGCGCCATAGGCGAGACCGAGTCCAGGCTGAAATTGCTGAAGAACCTGATTTCTTCCAGGAGAGACCCCGAGAGGAGATGGCCCTCGTCGATGACGACAACCGGCAACTTGTCCTGCTTGGCGTGGGTGGCCCAGAGGGTCTCCGTCAGCTGGCGGCGGGCGTCCGCCGCCTGGTAGGCCGGCTCCAGGCCCAGCTGGCGGCCGAGCGCCCGGTAGAGGTGGCGGGGAGTGAGGGACGACTGGGCGACGTACAAGAGCTGATGCCGGGCCAGGTCCAAGCCGGCGGCGAGGGCCCGGATGGCCGTGGTCTTGCCGCTGCCCACCTCCCCGGTGACCAGCCCGAAACCCCGGTTGCGCACCAGGTACCTGAGCCGGGCCAGCAGTTCCTGGTGCTGGTGGGAAGGGAACAGGTCGGAGGGGCTCACCGTACGCGTGAACGGGGTGGCGGTAAACCCGTAGTAGACCTCAAACATCGTCCTGGTCCTCCTCTTGCTGGAATTTACGGAAGGAGATCTGCCCGAGGGCAGTCCGGGCCTCCTCCTCGTGCCGTTTCAGAAGGAGCTTGAGGTAACTCAACCCGGTAGCCGTCGACTTGGCCGGAGGCTCCGGCCGCACCCGCACATCATACTCGCGCACCAGCTGGTAGGGAACCGCATCGGCGTACCTTGCTCCCTCGTGCCAGACCTGGACCCGGCTGAGGTCGAAAGGGTCGTACCGTAGATGGACCTTTCGGACCGCCAACCGGGAGTCCACCTCGTAGCGATTCCCCTGAAGAGACACCACGCCGGTCTTGTCCACCCGGCGTACCTGCTGCCAGAGAAAGACCTCCGCCACCCGGGCCGGATCCGCCAGGCGGATGTCCTCCAGCGCCCGGGCGAACCGGGCCGACGGCGTCTGGGCCGTCTCCCGGTTCACCCGGTGGTGGTACCCCTGTTCCAGCCAGGCGCCGAAGAGCCGGTTGAGTTCGTCCAAGGAACCGACCGGGTGGGCCCTGAGTTCCGGTAGGAACGAGCCATCGATTCCCTGCCAGAATCGCTCGATCTTGCCCTTCCCCTGGGGGGAGTACGGCCGGGCGGACAGGTGAAGGATCCCGAGTTCGGCACAGATCCGCTGAAACTGGTGGCTCTGGTAGATCACCCCGTTGTCGCAGCTATTCCGAATTCGGAATAGCTGCGACTATGCCGAAGAAAAAACTATGCCGAAAAAAGCCGGGGACGCAGTTTAAACCTACGCCTCTGGCTAAAAATTCGGCATAGTTTTCACTATAGTCTGCAAAGTCTCTCTGAATAATCCTTGCATTTCCACAGTTTGCTCATGTCGGAAGGGTTGGCTTTCTCCAACGACTTAGAAAGCGTCTCCAGTGTTGCGAAAGCGTAGAAACCAGATGTTGTGGACAGAACCTCATGGCCTAGAAGCTGCTGAATGTGAGGAAGCGGGATGCCTTCTTGGTACAGGTGCATGGCCCTGGTTTTCCGTATCATATGGCAGTGAACATTTCCTGGCATCGACAGGCATGTATCCGACAACTCTTTGGCATATCTTTTTATCATCTTCTCAGGGGTATCAATAGACAGTCTATGCGCCTCCCCGCGCGTCACGGCGTAAAACAATGGCGCACCAGTGCTTTCACTCGCGTACCCATGAAACTCTCGAAGGTAGCGCCTCAGATGCGCCATCGTGCTGTCCATAAGAGGGACGTTCCTGTATTTCCGGCCTTTCCCAAGGAATGTTACATGGGGTATGGAGGCGTCCATGTGCAGGTCGCATAACCTGACGTTAAGCGCTTCCGAAACTCGCGCTGCGGTGTCGTACAAAAAAACGAGCAGCATCTGGTTTCTCCGCTCAAGCTTTTTGCGTGTGTCTGGAGCTGCCATCAAAGCGGACATGGCTTCCCGTTCGAAGAACTCAATAGGCGCCGACGTTAGCCTTACCCCTTTGATCGTGCCTGAACTTATGCAGATAGGTGTGATATCTGTACATTCCTGTGACGCGTATTCCAAAAGCGAGTGCAATGCTGTTAGCCGGAGATTGCAAGTTTTTGGGGCGAGTTGCGCGGTTTTGTGCATCCATGCCATATATCCCTTGATGTTTTCCCTGTCAAGCATTTTGAAGCTGATGTCTTTGCGCTTGACGCCCTTTTCTGTCTCAAGGTAGTCAATGTAACGGTTTAGGCAATTCCTGTAGGATTCCACGGTATTGCCGCTCGCCCTCCTGACGTCTGGAAGGTAACTGTTAAGAAACTCAGCCGCAACGCTCCAAAAAAAGGCACTGTCTTCAGCCCTGTTCTTCATGTGGCACCTCCGGCACAAGGGATTCCAATGCTCGCGCTTTTTGTGCGAAGGCCCCGAAATACTCGGGCACAAAGTGGAAATAGTATAGCGTACTCTGAATACTCACGTGCCCCATATACCTCATCAAGAACGCCAACATTACGTTGACGTCTTTGCCTTGCTCAGCCCAGCGGTTCAGGTTCGCATATGCGAAGTGGTGCCTGAAATCATATGCGCGAGGCTTGATTGGCGAGTGAAAATATGGGAGTGCCACCCTCCAGATTCTGTTGAAATTTGTACTGATAAAGCCTTCTTTGTACGGTTCGCGCTGATTCCTTGGAAAGAAATACGCCCGGTCAGGAATGATGCGGGCTATCCGTTCGTCATATCTTTTCAAAACCTCGGCCAGACCGTCGCTGATGAAAATGCGCCTGCTGCGGCCTTTGGACGCTTTGATATCAATGTGCTTACCTTCAAGATACACGTCGCTGCACAGTAGCATACGCGCTTCCCTGCACCTGAGGCCGCAACAATACAACAGACGGAATACCGCTGGAATGACCAATTCCCTCCCCGGCCATTCCCCCCTTTTTGGGGTTTTGTCGCAACGGTCAAAAAATACCTTGATTTCGGCTGGCACGAAGAAATGAGGCAGATGCGGATCCAGCCGCGTGCCCCGTTTAGGATGAAGGATATACGCGTTATCGTAGCCGTTCATGCCAAGGTACCTGCTGAATTCCCTGATAACGGACGCCATGTTGTGCAAGCAGCCAGGGTTGTTCGCAGCACTGGCACACCAGCCAGATACAAGCTCCCTGTCTGGGACTTGGGCGGTTGGATTGTTCGAGTTAGCATACGTCAAAAAGGCTCTTAGATAATATTCGCCCGTTTCGTACTTAAGCCCCAACGCCCTTTTGTACGCGAGGAATTGCTCAGCCAGACGACCGAGCGCCGTAGATGCATCATTCACTGTCCGCGCCCCCTTCCACACAAGGAACGGGGAGGCAGCACTCGGTCATCATATTCTCGTCAGTCGCTAAATACGTATCCACGCTGTTCGGGTCGCAATGGCCGAGCGCGGTCGATATGTCATAAAGAGGGACGCCGTTTTTCAACATATGGGATGCCGCGTTATGACGGGTAAACCTTGTGCCGCAGATTCTGCCTGTCTTAAGGATGTCGGCGTCGCGGAATGCATTCAGCAGGATATTCCGGCATGCGGCGTGGCTGGAGAGAGGTCTAAACGGGGCTAACGTGGAAAGGAACAGTCGCGTTGAGTTTGACAAAGGTCGCTCGTACAGCAGGTAATCCGCAATCGCATTGCCGTATGTAGCCCGCAACGGGAGTTCCAACGGCTTCGATGTCTTCTGTTGCACGATATGGATCCTATCATTTGCCCAGTCGATGTCGGCGATTTTCAAGTTGCATATGTCCACGGCGCGCATACCGGTTTCGAACGCGAGCCAGCAAATAGCCCTGTCCCTTGCTGAAAGGCTGGTGGTTTTCAGATGCTCCGCAAAGGCCTCATGCTCGCGTTCTTCCAGCACGGGTATGATTTCCATCTTCCGTTTTGGGGCCTTGGGAAAGGTTGCGAGAAGGTGCTGCATTGACTCACTCGTTGAAAAAAACAGCTTTAAGCCCGGAAGATGAGCACCGATGCTGGTGGGTTGATAGCGATCCCTGCACAACGCTTCCAAGAAGGATGGGGTGTCCCCGCTTCGAATTTCCCCTGTTGTGTGGCACCCGTTCCCTTCACAGTATAGAAGAAAGTGATAAACGAAGCGGTTGTATCCGTCGATTGTATTCTTCTTCAGCCCGATTTCTTCTCCCATGCGGCGTGCGAATGAAGCGTGCGCCTCAATGAGATGAGGCGTGGTCAGCCCAGCTAGAACAGGCTCGTGGGGGGGGTGGTGGAGGCCAAACGCCTGTGTCCCGATAAGTTCTTAAAATCTGTACACACAACCTGTGCCGCTTGAATCTGGATTTGCTGTACGCACCTGTCCTGAAATGCGACGAATCGCCGATAAACGCCTTCGAAAGCTCGTCGTCAAGCATATCCTTGCCCATCCTGACAGCCATATCTTCCAGCAACATACAGGCGTTTCTCATGTGTCGGATATACATACCACAATAATGGGCCTTTTCCATTTCGGACAGTGCAGCGCTAATCAGTTCTTTTAGGTTTTTGTTCCCGGTTTTGTTCATTATCACACCTCCTGAAAAATTTGTTTACAGGATGATGTTGACACAAAACCGCGGCAAAGTCACGAAACTATGCCGAATTTTTAGCCAGAGGCGTAGGTTTAAACCGCGTCCCCGGCTTTTTTCGGCATAGTTTTTTCTTCGGCATAGTCGCAGTACACCCGGGCAGGGATCCCCCGCTTCAGGATTGCCTTCTTGAAGCAGTCCAGCAGGCTGGGCAGGTCTTCGGCCCAGTAGAACTGGCCGTGGGGTACCAGCCGGGAGTGGTCGTCCAGGAAGGCGATCAGGTAAGTACGGCGCATCTCGCCTTGGGGATCGGGCAGGAACGGCCCGTAGAAGACGTCCGATTGCCACTGGGCATTGGGCCGGTCCTTCTCGTACCGCCGGTAAGCCTGCTTGGGTAGTTTCAGCAAGGACCGGGTCTTGCCAAGCCGCCTCAGGTGGCGGGCCAGGGTGGAAGATTTCAGTTCCCCTGCTTGGACCGGGGTATCCGGGTCCAGGGTCAGGATCTCGACGATCTGGCGGACACTGCGTTCGGGCACCTCTTCCCGCAGGGCCACCGCTTTCTGGAGCACGGCCGCATCCATCCGTCGGGGCCTGCCCTGGTCCCGGCGGGCTCGGGGCCGCAGGCCGGCAAAGCCCCTTTCCCGGTAGTCCTTCTGCCAGCGGCGTAAGGTGCGGGCGGAGACCTTCCGGCCCTTGCTCTCCCCGGGCGCGAGGTGCATCTGATCCAGGATCTCTTGCCGCAGGCGGACCCGCTCCGCGGTGGAGAGGTCCGGGGCCAGCAGCGGAGCGATCACGCTGTAGCGGAAAAGACCCACCTGCGTCGGCCGGTCATCCATGCCTTGCCACCTCCCGGGGTAAGTCTAAACGCCCGGGCCCGGGCTCGCAGAGACAAGCCTTCTGTGGGATCGGCCTGGCTGGTGCTGACAAGTATGTCGTGGACTAGGTGAAGGTCGCAGTAAGAGGGAGTGTTGCCGTTAGCCGAGGGCCTTCACGCAGCTATCGAGAAAGCCCAGGAGGTGAACCGGGTCCGGTTCACCCCAGCCAAGTCCCGCAGTCGTGCCAACCCGCCACAACTGGTGGGCACAGGTGAGCAGGGGGCCTATGGCGGCCAGGCTCTCCCGCTTGCCAGGGTCTCGGGTCTTGGCCCTGTATGCATCGACGCCCCTTCTGAGCTCGCCGGACCAGGCCGTAACCGCCCTCCCCTCGGGCTCGTACCAGAGAAGGAGCCCGGTCAACTGCGCCAGCAGGTCCTTGGCCTGATGGGCCAGCCGGTCCACCCACTGCCACAGCAGTTCCCAGTTCAGGTGGAACTCGGCTGCTACGGGCCGGTAACCCCCTTCACCCGCCAGGTAGTTCACCACGGCTGCCTGCCGGAAACAGGCGGGGTACACGGAGCGCCGGCTGAGCCAGCCCGGAAGTACCGCTTCTGTCTTGTGGCACCAGGGGCAGTACAGCCGGGGAATCGCCAGCCGGAAGTCACACAACCCGACCACCACGAAACGGGAGTAGCTGCCGTGACGGTGGCGAAACGTGCAACCGCAGGGACACGGACGGGCTTCTTTCACCCCCCAGTCAGCATCGCCGCCTTCCCACGCTGCAAGGAGCCTTTTGACTACTGTGACGAGTTGCGGTAGACTTAGCATTGAGGTGGGGGTGAGTTTTCACCTCCTCTGAACCCCTGGGGTGGCGGTGAGGCCTTGGCCCCGGGGGTTCGTCTTCTCTTCCACAACAAAAAAGCCGACGTCCTCAGACACCGGTTCTCTCTCGTCTGCCAGCTTTCCTACCTGGCCACTGAATCAGAGCAATCCTCCCCTCTCCGTGGCCAGAGAGCCTGCCTCTCCGCAGCATATCTACTTGTCAAGCCGCCCCGAATAGGCCAATTTTCGTGTTAAATGGCTTAGGTCCGTTGTCGGGAGAGCCTTAGTCCATGACCCCATACACCTCCCGGAATGTGCCGGCAATCACATCCTCACCCGTTATGCCACGGGCGCCTTGATATCACGAGTGCGTCTGCCTCGGAGGGTAATCCATCTCGCACTTTGTGGTCATCCCGGCCCCTGGGTGAGCGGGAGCGATGTTGCCCATTCAAATGAACCTCACACACCGTCAGGTGGTGCTTGAGCCACAGTAAATCCCAGCCACGCGGGGGATATCTCATCACGATGCGGGGAGGGTGAATGAGGAAATGTCGCTGCCTCTCCCAGAATCTGTGAAGAACAGCTATCCACAGGCTTCGAGCAGCTCGGAGACTATCCACGCTCGGTTAGGTGGGACGGATCACGTCTTGGCGGACCTGGGACGTCCCATGACAAAACGCCCTTCTTCCACCGGTCTCCAGCAAGCCTCCCTGAACCAACTGGACCTCGTTAGGTCCTTGCCAGCAGACTCGATGGATGTCTTAGGAACCTCCAGTTCTTCCTTGCGCCTGTAAAGGCCCTTCTTCCCTTCTACTTCGACCCAGACCCCATTGATCATTCCCCAGCCTCCCCAGAGATGATGCTCATGGCGAAACACATGTACCCGCCAATGACCAGGAGCATTTCGTCGTCCCCAAAACCGGCTTCATCCAGGGGGACCTTATCGTCCAGATTGAGCACACCCAGCACCTTGTCGCCCTGAACCATCGGGACACTCAAAACGGACTTCAATGTCCTGGTCTTCTCGAACTGCTGCCGCGTGATGCCCCATGGGGGGCTCCCGTACTCCCTGCGGGTTTCCTCCCATGTGTCCATGTACACGCTGGATAAGTCGCCTCCCACCAGCTGGCCCGAGTCATACGCCTCTCCACAGCACCCCTGGCCTACGGCAAAGGTTATGTCCTGATCCAAGTCATTGGCCATTCTGCATGAGGCAACGATCTGGAGCCGTTCATTCCCCAAGGTCATTATATTCGCCCGAAGGGAGTCTTTCCCTTGCCTGCACTGGTATCTTTCGACAGCATTCACCAAGTGAGCCAGAACGTGCTCCATCTTTGCCTTGGTGAGCACCCTTCCCCGGCGGGTCTTGACGGCATAGTTCTTCCACACCAGCACGATGGCAATCACCACAAAGGCCAGTGTCAACGAAAAGGGGTATCTGATCTGATTTCCCACCGCCAGGAGCACCATGAGCAACATTTGGATGGCGTCCGACGCCTTATCCAGGAACACCAAAACCTGCTTCACCCGACGGCGAAACGGCATGAAGCAGCCCCGCCTTTCACTGGAACAAGTAAACCCTCCGCTCACTGCAAATTGCCTGCCTTGCCCCACGCGCCCATCTAGGAGCGACCTGGCACAGATTGTGGCTCTTCCCGGCGGCGAGCCGTAAACCCTCGACCACTAGCTAGGGCACCTGAACCCCGACTGGGAAGGCCTTTCTGAACCATCGACCCGGACCATGCAGCAGCCCCACATACTGCGAAACAACCCCGTGCGCAACACACCTCCCGGTGGCCATTCCCCCTCACACCCTAATGGCAGAGACAGTTCGACACACTGTCAAACTTTTCCTTTGCCGCCGGATCCGTCCAAACCGAGCCCCTTGATGGCCTCCATGGCATAGGTTCCCGGCAGCAGGCGAGTCGCCTTCTGCAGGGCGCCGGGCGTCAGGTGGCCTGGAACCATCATGCCGCTAAGAAGCATCGAGGCCACGTATACCATCTGGGACCACAGTACCGTCGACTGGCTGCTGGAGGAAATGACGCCGATGAGCACCCCCAGGCCGCTGCAGGAGAAAAGGAGTGCCAGGTAGATTCAGGACCAGGGCGGGCCATCCAGCGGGCAGCGGCGCCCCGAAGAGGGACCCGGCCGTGGCAGCGATGACCAGGTGGATGCATGTAGCCATGGCGGGAATGGACAGGATTGAGGCACCCCGTTGATCTTGTAGCTGCGCAGGGCTCCTCCCTCGCGTGCCTCCACCAGGGACCGGGGAGCCCCAGGATGCCACCGGAGAGCACGGTGAACACCAGCATCGCGGGGAGCATGGTTTCCGTGAAGAATGGATTGAGCCCCGTCATAACCAGGCCCATCATAGCTTAGAAGCCTAGGGGCAATAGGTAGTTGAGGAGCAGATGGTTCCTGTTTCGCAGGCCGGGAAGAACTCGAAGGAGAAGTGCCCGGCAAAAGCGTTCATTTAGAGCACCCCCCCTGTGTGGTAAGTTCCAGGAATCTCTCTTCCAGGGACGGGCGTTCCAGGCGCAGATCCAGGAACTATCCCCGGCTGTCTCTACCTTGCTGATGATGGCGGCCACCGTTGACCCGGTCTTGGTGGAGTAGTAGACGTGATACCCCTCCACCCAGCCCTCCCGGGCTGCTGCCGGGAGGGTGTTCCCTTCCAGGCTCGAACCCGAGGTACGCACGGTGATCTTAGTCAACCCCGCCCCGGCTGCGGTGATATCCCGCAGGGTACAGGTGGCAACGATTCTCCCCCGGAGCAGGACGGCCATTTCGCCTGCCAGGGCCTTCGCCTACGCCATGTCGTGAGTGGAGAGGATGATACAGGAGGTTGCAGCTTGGGCCGAGGGCGTGCCTCACCCTCAATCCGGGGGCTCCCCGGTCTCCAGCCCGGATTCCCTAAGGGCCTGGAGGGCCTCGGCCAGGGAGGTCACGGGCACCACCCTGACACGGGAGGCCGCCGATATTGCCTCCGTGAAGTTTTCCACAGGCACCAGGAATACCTCGGCCCCCTCCCTCTCGGCAGCGAACACCTTCTGGCGCACTCCCCCAACGGGACCCACCACACCGTTGCCGGTGATGGTGCCGGTTCCCGCCACGGTCATACCCCTGGTGAGGTCACCGGGGCTAAGCTGGTTGACTATTTCCAGGGAAAACATGAGGCCGGCTGAGGGTCCGGTGATGCCCTGGATCTCGATGTGGATCTCCAAGGGTATCTCGGCGTCGAAGCCTGCTGTGGTCACCAGGACTCCCATGATGGCCCGTCCCTCTGAGGGATGGGCCTCGGTGGGAACCTCCAGGGTCCTGGTCTCGCCGGCCCGGCTTATCTCCAGGCGAACAGGTTCCCCCGGCGTCTTCCTGGCCATGTAGTCAAGGAGGTCCCCGGCGATATTCACAGTCACACCGTCCACCATTGTGATGAGGTCGCCGGGCTTGAGAAGCCCCTCGGAAGGAGAAGAGGGCAAGAGATCCATCACCATGACCCCCGTCCCCACCAGGCTTGCCTCGTAGCCAAGGTAGGCCAGGGCCGCAACCTTCGCTGCGGCCTGGCTCTCCTCCATGAGGCGCCGCTGGTACTCCCAGTACTCGTCCCTGTCTTGCCCCGGGGGGACCACGGCACTCTGAGGCGTCAGGTCAGCCTTGGGGTTCACCATCCCGTACAGGTAGAGAAGGGGCCCCGCATCCCGGGAGTTGATGGTGGTAAGGAGTACCCGCCCTGAGGAGTCCGCGGCACCCCCTGTAACCTTTATCACTTGGGAGAGATCCCTCACAGGCCCAGGTGACACCAGCACATACCCTGTGGGAAGGTAGTAGAGGGCGGCCAGCACAAGGCCACCGGTAATGACGGTGATGAGGAACCGGCGCAACCTTCTCACTGTGACTCCCAAGCCTGACCCGGAAACGGTCAAGAACCTTGCCTCCTTTCACCTACCCCTGATTCCCCCCTAGGGCCGCCAATTCCTCCAGCCCGGACGTACTAGCGGGCGAGGATAAGGGAAACCCTAATGCCATCGAACCGCCGGAGGTATTGAGTTGACCCAAGGAAAGGTTGGCATAGTCGGCACAGGCCTGGTAGGGTCTACTTTCGCCTATACCATGGTACTCACCGGGGTGGCCAGCGAGGTGGTCCTGGTGGACATTGATCCCGACAAGGCCGCGGGACAAGCCATGGACATCAGCCATGCTGTGCCCCTGGCCCACCCTGTGCAGGTCAAGAGCGGTGGGTACCAGGATCTGGACGGGGCGCAGGTCGTGGTCATTGCTGCCGGGGTGAGCCAGCGACCCGGAGAGACACGTTTGGACCTCCTGAAGAGGAACACAGAGGTGTTTCGCTCCGTGATCAGGAGTGTGACCGGGAACAACAGGCAGTGCGTCCTGCTGGTGGCCACTAACCCCGTGGATGTCCTCACCTACGTTGCCTGGCGCCTGTCCGGCTTCCCACCCAGGAGGGTGATAGGCTCCGGCACGCTCTTGGACACCTCAAGGTTGCGCCACGCCCTGGGTGAGCACTTCAGGGTGGACCCCCGCAGCATCCACGCCTATATCATTGGGGAACACGGGGATACGGAACTTCCTGTGTGGAGTCTGGCCAACATCGCGGGCATGAGACTCAGGGACTTCCCCGGTCACGACGAGGAGGAGATGGGAGCCATCTTCGAGGGAGTCAGGACCTCGGCATATGAGATCATCCGCAGAAAGGGCGCCACGTACTATGCCATAGCCATAGCGCTGGCCAGGATCGTGGAAACGATCATAGGGGATAACCGGACGGTGCTGACCGTATCATCGCTGATCAGGGACTATGAAGGGATCGACGAGGTCTGCACTAGCGTCCCGGCAGTGGTGGGCTCAGGGGGCATTGAGAAGATCATCCGGCTGCCCCTCGCACCTGAGGAGGCCGAGGCCTTCCGGCACTCTTCCCGTCTCCTGAGAGAGGCTATCGACTCCCTTGACCTGTAGGCGTGGTACTGGAGGGAGAGAGCCTCTCCCGGGCCCCGTCGGTGAGAAGCCCGATGAAGGGAAGGTTGCGGTACATCTCCCTGTAGTCCAGCCCGTACCCTACCAGGAAGGCATCGGACACCTTGAACCCCACATAGGCCAAGGGCAGGTTCACAAGCCTCCGCTCGCGCCGGTCCAAGAGGCAGCATACCTTAAGGCTCCGGGGGGAGCGCTCGTTGAGGATACGTACCAGGTAGGCACAGGTGAGTCCCGTGTCGATGATGTCCTCAACCAAGATGACATCCTTCCCCAAGATGTCCTCGTCCAGGTCCTTGAGGATGCGTACTCCCTTCTCCCCCCTAGCCCTGGGCCCGTAGCGTGAGATGGCCATAAAGTCCAGGGAGAGGTAGGCAGGGATGGCCCGGGCCAGATCCGTCACGAAGAAGGCGCCGCCCCTGAGGACACTCACTAGCACCAGATCCCTATCCTGGTAGTCCCGAGATATCTGGATTCCCAGGCGGGCCACCGCAGCCCTGATATCACCCTGCGTAAATACTACCTCCCTAATGTCCTGGTACACTGTCATCCCCCTTAACACTAATTTCCAGCATAAAAAGTATTGACTTGCGCCGCGTTCCATAGTATTCTGTGATTACCCCAAGTGGTCGAGGGAACGGAGCCTCAGGGTCAAGGTGAGTCCAAGCCACCCGGTGAAAGCCGGGATGGGGTGGACGGGCCGGGAGCCCTGGGCCCCGTAAGAGCCGGAGTCGGAGGGCGGGTCGAGCCGCAAGTCTTTTCCTGGACGACCGGAAGGTCGAGACCGGAAAAGGCCTAGGGCCGGTAAGCCCGAGGAATAGCCGGACAAACCCGCCCAGGTTCCGGGAGGCCGCTTAAAGGTCAGCGCACCGGAGTGCCGGCGAAAGCCGCACTCGGGGAGGGCAGGCCCGCAAGCATAAAGCCTGAACGGGTCCGGGCGAGGAACCCCAAAAAGGTCACTTGGGGTATTGATTCTCCTCCTCATCAACAAAACCCCACCTCTCAAGCAGCCTCTTGTAGTCCTTGCCGTATAGAACCTTCAGCTGGACCTCCGGGTAAATCTCCCCCAGAAGGCGGATCTTCCTATTCTTCTTTGAGACCAGTCCCTGCTTGAGCGTGGTCAATTCCAGGTACAGGTCATATTCCGGAAGATAGAAGTCGGGGGTAAACGCCATGGTGACGCGGCCTTCCTCATCCCAAGCCAGGGGGAATGTGTGGGGCTCGTACATGTAATGGATCCCGTAGAAGTCCAGTATCCCGGCGAACTCCCTCTCGCTTGCGTGGGCAAACCGGGTTCTCCGAGAACGGGTAAGGCCCCGTTTCCTCTTTCTGGCCAGCCCCAGGCTGGCAGCCACCGCCACAATGGCGTCGGCGCACCCGGAGGGGCCCAGGCGTTCCAGATCCAGGGTCATGTGGTAGGAGGCCTCCCCTTGTCCCAGTGGCGCCAGGGCAACACTGAGGTCTGGCGGCACCGCAGGGCCTCCCGGCGTCATGGGCAGGACACCGCTCACAGCCCCTTCCCAGGGCTCCT
Organism: Bacillota bacterium; assembly: GCA_040754315.1. Taxonomy (NCBI): domain Bacteria; kingdom Bacillati; phylum Bacillota; species Bacillota bacterium. The sequence goes on along the minus strand of JBFMCS010000004.1, from coordinate 65,556 downwards.
CCAGCAGGTCCAGGCCCATCCGCCTCGAGACCCGCCCTGCTACCACCCTGGCGGTCTCCCGGTCCCCAGCCGTAATGGTAATCAATGCCAAGGGCGGATCCCTCCACTCCTAGTTCATCCGGCTGCCATCGGCCCGCTTCACCATGCCCTCGATTTCCATGGCCACATCCTCAGGGATGACCGGGGCTAGGTCCCTCCGGAGGATCTCCTCCACCCGCTCCTTGGCTCTATCTCTCAGGGTCTTCTGGCCGGAGGCTTGCCACGCCATGTGGTTTTGCCTGTCAAGAAGGCCCGGGACCCAGTCCTCCCTGAAGTGGGCAAGGGTATGCTCGTCCGTGAGAAACTGCCCCCCGGGGCCCACACGGTGAACGGCCTCCACCGCCAGGGACTCCTCGTCCACCCCTATCCCCTGCGCTATCCTGCGGGCCGCGCCGATGGCCTCATCGTTTAAGACCAGCATCTCCAGGGATCCCGTGAGCCCTGATTCCAGGTACCCCACGTCATGCACCAGGTTGGCCCCCATCATGCAGGTCATGACGGCCCACATTCCCGATTCCAGGGCAGCCTGCTGGTCAGGCACCTTGGCGTCGCTGCAGCCCGCGTAGCCCCAGGATGGAAGGCCCAGGTATCGAGCCATCTCAGCTACCCCTACCTGGTTTCTCATGAATTCCGGGGATGCGTAGGAACACACGCTGGTCCTCATGTCCATGGGACTAATACCGGCGCCAAAAATGAAGGGGGCGCCCTCCCTCTCCAGTTGTCCCAGCACGATGCCCACGAGGGCCTCAGCGGTGGCCAGGGCGAGAGCCCCGGCAGCCGTCACTGGGGCCGTCGCGCCCGGCATCATGCCAGGGGAATAGACCGTAGGGAGCCCCAGGCTAGCCATGTAGAGGAGCTTGTCAAGGGCCGGCTCCGAATGGACCAGGGGTGACGTGGGTTCCGAGTACAGAACTAACTGAGGGTATCTATACAGGTGAGCCACTCCATTGGCCGCCATAGCGGCCATCTCAACTATGTCCCGGCAGCCCTCAAGGTCATGGGCGGTGAACACCACGGGCTTCCTCGTCCAGGTAAGCATCACCTGGAACTGGTGCCTGTCCGAGGACCACCTGGGCACATCGGAGATGAGGCCCATGGACATGACGAAGTCGATGTTGGGCAAGGCCTCACACACACGCATCCCCCGGGATACATCATCCTTGGTGAAGGGACGGCGCTCGCCGGTCTGGTGATCCAGTATATTGGGACAGTCCGATCCCGTCCCGAAGTAAGAGGTTCTCCCCTCCAGCAGGACTGAGGGACGGCCCTCGCGGTCATGGAGGGTCACGGTGGATGGGGCCTTCTCCATGGCCCACTCCACCAGTCTAGGTGGGATCATGATCCTCCCGTCCCTCTGGGCACAGCCTGCGTTTCCTAGCAGTTCCAGAGCCCGGCGGGACTTGATCACCATGCCGGTGCCCTCCAGGATCCTCAGGCTGGCAGCGTAGATCACACCCAGATCCTCGTCAGACAAGAACCTCATCACTGGGAACGCTTCCTTCATCAGTCAAGTCCTCCCCTGTCATCGATTGGCGGCCCACTCGCTCAAGACCTGCCCTTGAGACCTCCGGCGATGGCGCAATCCTGTGTGCCGGGACCGCCAGGGCCTTGGTAGACGAATGCCGCCCCCGCACTACCTATTCCACGCGGGAGGCGGCATCCCTCCACCAGGTGCCGTCGTACAGGCTACGGGGGTCTTACTTCATTATCATAACGTTAGTGGCCTTCACCAGGGCCTGCACGGAATCGCCTTCCTTCAGTCCCAGGTCATCCACGGCATCCCCTGTTATGGTGGCCACAACGGTACCGGGGCCGGGCACAGCCACGGTCACCTGGGCTAGGATCCCATCCCTCTTGATGCTCTGGACCATACCGGAGAGTTTGTTCCTCCCACTTACCTTCACGCCATCACCCCCTTCAGGAACTTCTGGGAATGAGGTGGACGGCATCTGGGTAGAAGCTGGCAGTCAGTGAATTCCCTACCGATACCTGCCAGCACCGAATCTGGTATCCCGTCAGGTAACCCCGGACCCGGAAGCCGCAGTCCAGGGTAACCCGGTAGGCGTGGCCAGACGGGACGATCTCCGATACCAGGCCTGTAAGGGCGTTCAGTCCAGGCTCGTGACTCCCCTCGCGGGAGAGGTTCACGTCCTCTGGCCTCATCACCAGGTCCACCTCTCCCTCATATCCTTCCCCAGAGTTCACCGTGATAGCGCCTCCGTTCGCCTTGACCAGCCACCTGGAGCCATCCCTCTGGACACGCCCGGATCCCACCACCTCCGCGCCGAGGAATGCCGCCAGGGACAGGGTGGCCGGGCGCCGGAACACCTCTAGAGCATTCCCTGCCTGCCTCAGGTGGCCTGCCTCCAGAACCGCGACCCGGGCTCCCAGGGCCAGCGCCTCTGACCGGTCGTGGGTCACGAAGAGGGCCGTAAGGCCCAGCCTGTCCAGGAGCCCCCTCAGGTCCTTCACAAAGGCCTCCTTTGCGGGAGCGTCCAGGTACGCCGTGGGTTCGTCCAGGAAGAACACCTCCGGCTTGACAGCCAGCGCCCGGGCCAGTGCCACCCTCTGTGCCTCACCACCGGAGAGGGTGTCCACCGGCCTATCCTCCAGGTGACCAATGCCCAGGAGGTCCAGGGCGCCCTTGACTCCCTGGCGGCTTGCCCCGGCGTCAATGCCCCTGACCCGCAGGCCATAGGAGACATTCCGGAAGACGCTGCCCTTGAACAGGAGGGGGTCCTGGAAGACCATGGCCATGCGCCTTCTCTGGTCCAGGCACTCCTTCTGGGTTACTGGCACCCTCCCTCTGTAGGCCACACTGCCCCGGAAGGGACGCTCCAGGAGTCCCAGCACCCTCAGGAGAGTGCTCTTGCCCGAACCGTTGGGGCCCAGGATAACCAGGACCTCCCCGCGGCTTACCTCAAGATGGGGCACGCATACAGCCACCTTGTCACCATATCGCTGTTCCAGCTGGGTTACCTTGATGGCCGGTGGCTCCATTGCCTTCTCCTTCCCTGTTGCAGCATGGTGAGGCCCAGGTTCACCGCGAAGGTCAATCCCAGTAGGATGAGCCCGAGAGCGATAGCCGTGGCAAAACGGCCCATCCTCACCTCCATCACCGTGGCGGTGGTGAGTACCCTGGTTATTCCCTTCAGGTTGCCCCCTACCATCATCACCGCCCCAACCTCTGAGATCACCCCCCCAAAGCCGGCCATGACAGCGGCCAAGAGTGGTAGGCGCGCCTCCATGACCAGGGTCATGACTGTCTGGAATCCCGAGGCCCCCAGGGCCTTGGCCTGGAGCCCAATGCGGGGATCCAGCTGCTGTATGGCGGCGGCGGTAAGGCCTGCTACAATGGGAAAGGCGATAACCACCTGGGCGATGACCATAGCCGTGGGCGTGTAGAGGAGCTCCAGAAAACCCAGGGGGCCACTCCTCCAAAGGAAGAGCACAACGAAGAGCCCAACCACCACAGGGGGAAGCCCCATGCCGGTGTTAACGGCGCCCAGCGCCAGGTGCCGCCCCCTGAACTCCCTGAGGGCCAGGAAGACCCCCAGGGGCATTCCCAGCACCAGGGAGATGAGGGTAGCCAGCCCGGACACCCTCAGGGAAAGGAGGGTAACCCCCATTACCTCCGGGTCCAGGGTCATCACTAATCTTATTGCCTCTTTAAAGCCCTGCCACAACAGGTCCATCGGTAACCTCCTGCTACAGCTACTCTGCGTCCGGGAAGAACAGGGGCTGCCCGTACTTGTCCTTACCGAACTCGGCGATTATGGCCTGGCCCGCGGGAGAGGTGATGAAGCCCGCGTATGCCAGGGCTCCCTCAGCATTCTTGGCCCCTGTGACCTGGATCACCCCGTAGGGATTCAGGAGAGCCGGCTCCTTTTCCACCAGGACCACAAGGCCCAGATTGGAACTGGCCAGGAAGGTGCCGCGGTCCGAGAGGGTGTACCCTCGTTTCTCGTCAGCTATCTGGAGGGTGGCCCCCATCCCCTGCCCTGAGACGAAATACCACTGCCCGCCTGGCTCTACCCCGGCCTTGGACCAGATGGACATCTCCTTCTTGTGGGTGCCGGAGTCGTCCCCTCTGGACAAGAAGACAGCCCCTTGGGCCGCGATGGTCTTGAAGGCCTCCGCGGAGTCCATCCCCTTTATCCCTGCGGGATCCTCTCCGGGCCCTACCAAGACGTAGTCGTTATACATCACATCCCGCCGGTCAAAACCATAACCGGCCTCGACGAACTTGTCCTCAGCCGCCCGCGAATGTACCAGGACCACATCCGCCTCCTTGCGCTCGCCCATCTTCAGGGCCTCCCCTGTCCCCACCGCAATGGCTTTCACCTGGTACTGCGGGAATTCCTCCTCAAAGGCGGCGTTGAGCACATCAAGAAGGCCAGTGTCTAGAGTGCTGGTGGTGGTCGCCAGGATAAACGACGTCACCTCGACAGCCTCTGGCTGCGCCGGGTCTTCTGTAGAGGGTTCCTCCGTCACCTGGGGACTGCCGCAGCCCACCAGGTTCAGCATCATGAGCAGTACTAACAGAAGGGCCACTGATCTAATCGCTTTCAAAATGGTCTTCTCCTTTCACCATGGTCTGCCCGGACATCCTTCCCGAAAAAACGCGATCGGCCAGAACCACCGCTCCGGATCCTGGCCTTCTCCTCATAGAGACGCCTCCTTTCCACGATGGGGGGCAGGCAGGTTTCCCAGCCTACCGTTTGCCAGCCATGGGGCTGGCACGGCCTGTCTCCCGTAGATGACCCCTTAGGAGAGGCAGGCTCGGAGAGTATGGGTTTGTCAGTCCATTCCTTCTCCGCCCGGCACCGGAATCCTCCTGTCGCTCACCCGGAACCTAGGTCTACGACAAGAGGAACCTGGGCAGCCTGTGTAGAAGGTTATCCGTCACATTAACGAACCCCGTTAGGGGAGCGAGAGGAGAACCTGGACTTGGGTAAGGAATACAACATAGCGGTCATTCCTGGAGACGGCGTGGGACCCGAGATCGTGACGGAGGCCCTCAAGGTCCTCGAGACCATCGCACCCATGGCCTCCATCACCTTCAGGTGGACCCACTACCCCTTCGGTGCGGAGCACTACCTGAAGACCAAGGAAATCCTGCCTCCGGGCATCATCCACGAGCTCGGCGGCTTCGATGCCATCCTCCTGGGTGCCATAGGCGACCCCAGGGTAAAGCCCGGGGTGCTGGAGGGCGGCATGCTCCTGAATCTCAGGTTTGGGCTTGACCAGTACATCAACCTCCGCCCTGTAAAACTCTACCCTAACGTGCCCACCCCCCTCAGGGACAAGGGCCCCGGTGACATCAACTTCTACGTGATCAGGGAGAACACTGAGGACTTCTACATAGGCATCGGGGACAGGGTTCGAGGGGCCGCTGGCAGCGCCCGGTTACCCGTGGACAGGAGCAACTACCGGGCCGCCTTCAACGTGGCCTTTGAGTCGGATGTAGCCGGGGACTACGCCTACCAGATCGGCCTCATCAGCCGGGCAGGGGCAGAGCGGGTCATTCGCTATGGCTTCCAGCTTGCCCAGCGCAAGGGCCTGGACAGGGTCACATCGGTGGACAAGGCCAACGTGCTCTCGGACATCTACGGCCTCTGGAGGGAGGTGTTCCAGGACGTATCCTCGGAATACCAGTCCATATCTTACGAGTTCAACTACGTGGATGCCATGACAATGTGGCTTGTGAAGAACCCCGAACAATTCCAGGTGGTGATCACCCCCAACATGTTCGGGGACATCATAACGGACCTCGGGGCCATGATCCAGGGGGGCTTGGGCCTGGCGCCCGGGGGGAACATCAACCCCAACGGTGTATCCATGTTTGAACCTATCCACGGCTCCGCTCCAAAGTACAAGGGGCAAGGGATCATTAATCCCCTGGCCACCATCCTATCGGGGCAGCTCCTTCTTGAAGACCTGGGCGAGGACACCTGGGCAGACCTCCTGGAAAGGGCGGTAGTCTCCGTCCTGGAGGAGGGAATAGTGCGCACCAGAGACCTTGGGGGAAGTGCCTCTACCTCAGAGATGGGGAACGCTGTGGTAAATGCCCTCAGGCGCCTGGGCGAAGCCCAGGGCTGATTCCCTTCCGGAACCCCTCAAAGGCCCCGGGCACCACCCCGGGGCTTTTACCTGCAAAAACCCGGCCCTCTCCCCGCGCGGGTTATATCCCCGGAACCCCGCCATATCATGTAATTGGGTCTTAGCATCCCGGTACTGTAGCAGGCGCTCATGGAAAGCCCCGCCGTATACCGGGAACACGAGGCCGCACTACATTCCTAGGGGGTACGGACTTGGGACGGCTAAACCCTGGCAGCGTGTACATGCCTGCGGCCCTCGCCCTCGCCTTGACTGTCTTCATGGTGCTCTACCCTGAACCCGCGTTCCGGTCGGCTACGGAGGGTCTAAAGGTGTGGTGGGACATCGTGTTCCCGGCGCTCCTCCCCTTCTTCATAGGGGCAGAGATCCTCATGGGGCTCGGGGTAGTCCACTTCATGGGGGTGCTCCTGGAGCCCCTCATGAGGCCTCTCTTCAACGTGCCCGGCACCGGCTCCTTCGTGATGGCCATGGGATTGGCATCTGGGTACCCCATCGGCTCGGTTCTCACCGCCAGGATCCGGCGGCAGGGGCTGTGCAACAAGTACGAGGCTGAGCGCCTGGTAAGTTTCACGAACACTGCCGATCCCCTCTTTATGTCAGGGGCAGTGGCCGTTGGAATGTTCGGGCTGCCTGGGCTCTCCGGTAGCATCATGGCCGCGCACTACCTGTCCAGCCTCAGTGTGGGACTTGTGCTGAAGTACTACAAGCCCATGGAGGAGTGCACCCCCAACCCTAGGGGGAAGGGCTGGCTACTCCTGAGGGCCCTCAGGGCAATGCGAGACGCCCGGGAGAAGGACGGCAGGCCCCTGGGCCAGCTCATGGGGGACGCAGTGAAGAACTCCGTACAGACCCTCCTGGTCATAGGGGGCTTCATCATACTGTTCTCAGTGGTCCTCCGGATCCTCACCCTGGCGGGTGCCGTGGGCGCCCTTGGCAGTGTTTTTGGCCATATCCTTGTACCCCTGGGTCTTGATGCAGACATGTGCGAGGCGATGGTCAAGGGGTTTTTCGAGATTACCATAGGCACCCAGGCAGCCAGCCAGGCGCAGGCGCCCCTCATGGACCGGGCCATGATAGCCAGTGCCATCATCGCCTGGAGCGGGCTCTCGGTCCACGCCCAGGTGGCCGCCATGGTCCAGGGCACCGGTATTGACCTCAAACCCTACATCCTGGCCCGGTTGTTTCACGCTGTCCTTGCAGCCCTCTACACTTGGATCCTCTGGGGCGTCCTGGGCGTGTCCCTCCCGGTCTCTCGCTGGCTGGGAGTAGCTCCTGTGTCGTGGCTGGAGACCGTCCGCGAGGCTGGCCTGCTGTTCCTCTTGGTCACCGCAGGGCTCTTCATCTTCTGCCTGGGGTTTTCGACCTTGAGGGGCCTGAGGATAATCCGCTTCCGGTCCAAGTGAAAACCCCGGAACCCTTAAGGCTTACCCGCAAGGTTCCAGGGCCCCGCTTTTCCACTTGGCGAAACGCTCTAATCGTCTTTGCCGTGAGCATCATCACCAGGCTTTACGCCCAGCTGGCGTCTGCCCTCTTCAATGGCTTCATGCGCCTTCATGAGGAACGAGTTGAGGTTATCCAGGAGGTCTGCGGCATAGCCCTGGGCCCCCTCGTGGATTTCCCTGGCAACCCCCCTGGCGTGATTGACGATCTCCTCCGACTTCAGCCGGGCCTTCTCCATTATCGCGCTCTCATCGGCCAACCGGGCGGTGCTCTCCTCCGCATCCTGCAGCGTGGCGGCAGCCTCCTGCCGAGCGTCCTCCAGTATGCGCAGGGCCTCCTGCCGCGCGTCCTCCAAGAGGCGCTCCCTCTCCCTGGCCACCCACTTGGCCTCCCTGACCTCCTCCGGTATTAGTTCCCGGGCGCTGTCAATCAGGTCGTAGACCTCATCCTCGTCCACCAGCACCTTCCCGGTGAGTGGCACCCTCATGCTGTTGTTCACCAAGTCCTCCAGCCTGTCCAACAAGGCGATCAGGTCAGTATCCACATGCCGCCCCCCCTGCCTGTCAACTCCGCCCGAATATCTGATCTAGTCTCCGTTCAACGCAATATGGCACCAAGCCCTTGACGCACCCCCCGAAGGAGGCAACCTCCTTTACAATGCTGGATGAGAGGAACGACCATTCCCCGGTAGCCATCATGAACATGGTCTCCACGTCAGGGTCCAGTTTCCGGTTCATCAGGGCCAGCTGGAATTCGTAGTCGAAGTCCGACGCCGCGCGCAAAGCCCTCAGGATCACATCCGCGCCCACGCTCTTGACGTACTCGGACAGGAGTCCATGGGAGGAATCCACTCTGACGTTTGCCAGGTGCTGCGTGGATTCCTGGAGCATCGCCACCCTTTCCTTTAGCGGGAACAGTGCCTTCTTGCCAGCGTTCTGGAAAACGGCCACCACCAGGTAGTCAAAAAGCACGCTGGCTCTCTCGATTATGTCCAGGTGCCCGTTGGTGATCGGGTCAAAACTGCCTGGGTATACTGCTAATCTCAATCAGCATCTCTCCCCACCAAGCCCATTTCCTCGGACCGGTATATTGATATACCGGTGTCACCATATCTCCTGTGCCTCCACCTTCTCCAGCCCCCCAAACCGTCGGGCGGCACTTCGCGGGCGGAATGCTCCAGCACCACGCTACCGGGAGCCTTGACCAGCTCGAGAGAACCCAGGGTCTCCAGGGTGGCCACGGCCGACCCGGCATTGTAGGGTGGGTCCACAAAAACCAGGTCGAACTGGGTCCCCTTGAGAACCTTCCTCAGCGCCCGGCTAACCTCGCTTACCAACACCCGGGCACGCTGGCGAAACCCCGTTGACTCCAGGTTCTCCTTAATAATACGACAGGCAAGGGGGCTTTCCTCCACGAAGACAGCCCTGGATGCCCCCCGGCTGAGCGCCTCTATGCCCAGGCTGCCAGACCCGGCGAACAGGTCCAGCACCTCGCCTCCTGGCACTTGGGCCCCGAGAATGTCGAAGATGGCCTCCCTGACCATGGCCGGGGTGGGGCGTGTCCCCCTGCCAGGAGGTGCCTTCAACCTGGTTCCCTTGGCACTCCCACCGGTAATCCTCACGAGCCTACCCCCTCTTACGCCAATTGTACCAGAAGAAGGCGAAAGGTTACATTAGCCGGGCTCCGGCGAAAAAAGGCGCCTGGGCTAGACCCAGGCGATGGGAGAGGAGAAACCGGAGGAAGAGCCTATGGGGGAGGGTTCAAATTGGAATTTGAACCGTCCTACCGTTTGCGTTTCTAGTATTAGATGCCAACTTGGATCCTATTCACCACGCGTCATGGAAATTTGTGCCATTCCCTTAGGGGCTTCTTGTATAAGCCCGTGGGCCATGGGGATAATCTAGATCGCGGAGGTGTGCTCAATCGTGTCTTCCTCTTCCGGTAGCATCTTCAGTGTCTATACAGATCTTGCCCTGGAGGAAACGGAACGTCTCACTGCCCAGGCGGGCCCACACATACCTGGCGTTAATGTGATCCAAGAGCCCATAGACGGCATCCAGGTCACCAGGGTCCAGGTGGCTACCAAAGAAGCCGAGCGGGCAATGGGCAAAGAAAGAGGACGTTACATCACAATCGAGGCCCCCGGCATCCAGGACAAGAACAGGCTGGCACAGGAGAAGGTCTCATTCGTACTTGCCAAGGAACTTGACTCTCTTTGCAACCTTGGGCCCCATACCACCGTACTCATCATTGGCTTGGGGAATTGGAACGCCACACCCGATGCCCTCGGACCCAAAGTAATCAGCCACGTCCTGGTGACCAGGCACCTTCAGGGCTACGTGCCCCCGGAGCTAAAGGGAACCCTCCGATCCGTTTCAGCATTCGCACCGGGCGTCATGGGTCTCACCGGCATCGAGACCAGCGAGATAGTCCGAGGGGTCGTGGACCGCGTAAAGCCAGACCTGGTACTTTGCGTTGACGCGCTGTGCGCCAGGAGCGTTGAGAGGCTCATGACGACCATCCAGCTGGCCGATACAGGCATCCAGCCTGGGTCCGGGGTGGGCAATCGTCGCCAGGGTATTACCACGAAGTCCCTGGGCATACCCGTTGTTGCCCTGGGGGTTCCTACTGTGGTGGCCGCTGTCACCATAGCCGCGGACACCGTGGACATCCTCGTAAACCAGCTCAAGGGCACCGTGGGGTTCTACCAGATCCTGCAGGAAATGGGTCACGACGACAAGCGACGGCTGGTGAATGAGGTGCTGTCCCCCTCTGTGGGAGACCTTGTTGTCACTCCCAAAGAGGTAGACGTTATGGTAGATGAGGTCTCCCGAGTCGTCTCGGGCGGACTGAACATGGCTTTGCACCCCAGCATAGGGCCAGATGACCTCGCCCGGTACATACAGTAAGAAAAAGCACCCTTTTTAGGGGGTGCTTTCTCCAGCCCGTTACGTTACTGACCGCCAGGTCTCTGGCCCTGGGGTGCAGCTCCAACAAGGGACCTCTCGGCCATTTCAATCATCCGGCGCACCATATGGCCACCAATGGCCCCGCAATCCCTGGAGGGATAATCGCCCCAGTAACCTCCTTGCGGCAACGCCAGGCCAATGTCTTTGGCCACTTCATACTTGAAGCTCTCAAGTGCCTGTGTAGCCTGGGGGACAAGCGCGCGGTTCGTCCTTTGTCCCTGTCCCACTTGTGTTTCACCCCCTTTTGTCGTCCTGTAACTAGTATGAATCGGGGGCCAGTTTTCATACTGTCAATTATTCGTATAGTTGTACCACAGGAACAGTTGCGCTTGGCTGTTCCAGATTAGTCAATGTCAACATAGCCCGCCAATTGAAATCCATGTTATACAGCCCCTTTACGTCTCAGGGCGCATCTGGCCTGCATTCTGGCCCCTATCCCGCTGGACACGCACAGGCAAAGAGCAGTCAACATAATCCAGAAGGATCACAAAACCAGAAGGGCACTCGCCATAAGCGCTGCAGCCTGAGGTCTCCCTGGGGGGGGGTCACTCCACCGAGACTATGTAGTAGTGCAGGGGCTGCCCTCCATACTTCATTTCCACCTCGCGCCCGGGGAAGGCATCTGCCAGGCGCGTCGCGATGCCGGCCGCAACACCAGGGTCCACCATCTCGCCGTAGAACACACTTATGACCTCATCCTCAGGGGATACCAGGGCTTCCACCAGTTCCGCCAGTACGTCCCCGGGGGTTTCTCCGACAGACAGGATTCGCCCTTCGGATATACCTATCGCGTCTCCCGACTTGACGCTGAAGTGTTCGGAGCTCATGTCTCGCACTGCGTATGTTACCTCCCCGGTTTTGACCGAGCGAAACGCCCTTTCCATGTGCATGAGGTTTGTTTTGACCTCCCGGTCACAGCGGAGGGCCAGCAGGGCGGCCATCCCCTGCGGGAGACTCCTGGTGGGGAGCACGTGCACCTCCTTGCCCGTAAGAACCCTGGCCTGCTCCGCACCTAGGATCACATTGGGGTTGTTGGGAAGGAGGATGACACTCTGGGCAGAACACCCCTCGACAGCCCGGGCCAGCTGTTCAGTGCTGGGGTTCATCGTCTGCCCACCGTCAATGACACTGTCGGCGCCAAGGCTCCTAAAAACCTCTATGATCCCTTCACCCACAGCCACCGCCACAACGCCCAGTTCCTTGTTGTCCTCCGGCTCGGGTTCCGGCATGATGGCAGGACACCCGGCCTTGGCTGCCTGGTACTGCAGGCGCATGTTCTCCATCTCGACGCAGGATATCTCCCCGAACTCCAAGCAGGCATCCAGAACCCGGCCGGGGTTGGCAGTGTGGATGTGGACCCTGGAAATCTCACCGCCTCCCACCACCAAAAGGGAATCCCCCATGCCTTCCAGGATAGCCCTCATCCTGTCCACAGGTAAGTGCTCCCCGTGCACCAAGAGCTGCACATCATAGGGGTAGGTCAGGGCTGCCTCCGCATCAATGGCATGGAAATCGGCCCTCTCCGGAGCCGGCTCCACCCACGAGCGGCTCTCGCCTAATAGGCTTTCAAGGCCGGCGGACAGGAAAAAGACCAGGCCCTTGCCACCAGCGTCCACCACGCCGGCCTGTCTCAGGACTGGCAAGAGGCTAGGCGTGTTCTCCAAAGCAACCTCGGCCGCCTCCAGGGCAGCCCGCCACACCCTCACCAGGTCCTGGCCATCCCTGGCAGCCTCCATGGCGGCCCTTGCCGCCTCCTTTGCCACCGTCAGGATGGTGCCCTCCACAGGCTTCATGACAGCCTTGTAGGCTGTGCGGACCCCTTCCTCCATGGCCCGTGCTGTTTCCAGGGGGCTTGCGCAGGTCTTGCCGTTTAGGCTCCGGGCCATGCCCCGGAAGATCTGGGACAGGATTACGCCGGAGTTGCCGCGAGCACCCATAAGGGATCCAAGGGCGACTCGACCCGCCACCTCCCCCAGGGGGCCATCCATGCCCTTCTGGGACTCCGAACAGGCTGAAGCCAGTGTGAGTGACATGTTGGTCCCAGTGTCACCATCAGGGACGGGAAACACATTTAACGCGTCCACAGTAGCCTTCTGCCTCTTTAGGACCTCGGCCGCCGCGCACACTATGGCCTTGAGATCCCGTCCCTCTAACCTATCCTTCGACAAAAGGGCTTTCCCCCCTATCTTGCCCGGTCAACCTTCACTCCCTGGACGTTTATGCGAACCTTCACCACTGGGATCCCCGTGGTGTTCTCCACTGTGTAGCGAACCTTCTCCATGACATTCCGGGCCACTTCGGATATGCGTGTCCCGTATCCAACTATGATGTTCAGCACAATGGTGGCTGAATCACCGTCCACCGACACCTCGGCGCCTTTGGCTAGGTTCTCGCGCCCTAAGAGCTCTGCGATGCCATCGGTGATCCTGGTAGATGCCATGCCGACCACGCCATAGCACTCGGTGGCGGCTACCGCGGCAATGGTGGCTATGACCTCATCCGAGACGATGATCTTCCCGTACCGTCCCATGACCTCCTTACCCATAAAAGGAAAACCCCCCAGTTGGGTCATGATGGTTGATTCGCGCCCAGGCTTCGTTTTCCTTCCAGTGTAGTCTTGAGTGACCTTGCCACAGGACCATTCACCCGGGTTTTGCCTGGAGTCCTCAAGCCTGGAGGTGGGGTGTTAGCCCGACAGGTCCAGGCACGCCCTGTACAATACCCTTAGGCCAGCCTCAAGGTGCCAAGGGGCGCTCCACTCCTGAGGGCAATGGCTGAGCCCATCCCGGCTTGGGATGAAGATCATTCCTGAGGGCACGCTCCTAGCCATTATGCTGGCATCGTGACCGGCTCCGCTTCGCATGGGATGGGAGGCATACCCCTCCTTGGAGGCTGCCGCGGCCAGCGCCTGGCGCACTCCATCGTCCAGGAGTGCCGGTGCATCGGAGCTCAAGAGGTTCACGTGCCCCCCAAGGGGCTCAAGCACCCTGGCCATTTCCGCCTCTGCCTGGTCCAAGAGTCCGGGATCCATGCTTCTTGCCTCAACTCCAACCTGGACTTTTCCCGGCACAATGTTGTAGGCACCAGGGAAGACCCGGAGCCAGCCGGCGGTTAGCACAGCCTGTTCCTCCAGGCCAAGCACGTATTCATGCATTCTCAGGATGAACCTGGAGGCCTTCACTATGGCATCATCCCTAAGGCGCATGGGGGTGGTCCCTGCGTGCCGGGCAGTACCGGGGATTTCCACTGTGTAGCGGTTTATCCCCACTATGCCAGTGACCACGCCTATGGAATACCCCATCTCCTCCAGGGTCATCCCTTGTTCAGCATGGAGTTCGATGTAACAGTGGATGCCCAAGGGGTCCCTGCCAGCTCTCAGGACCTCTCCAGGGCTTAAGCCCGCCGCCACCAGCGTCCTGTACAAGTCCGACGTCTCGTCACCGAGGTCATGCCTTTCCCGGGTCGACAGGCGCCCCAGCATGGCGCGGCTCCCAAAGTAGCCGGAGGTAAGCGTGCCCTCTTCATCTGAGAACCCTACCACCTCGATGGTACGGCCCCTTGTTGCCTGGCCTTCCCCAAGGGTTCTCAGGCACTCTATCCCGGCCAACACCCCCAGGGCGCCATCGAATCGCCCGCCTTCAGGGACGGTGTCCAGGTGAGACCCTATGACCAGCGAGGGCAGGCCTGGCTCCTTACCACAAAGGCTCCCCCACACGTTGCCAGCGGGGTCCATGCGGGCCTCCATACCGGCTCTTGCCATGAGTTCTCGCACAAAGCCCCTGGCCTCCATGTCCGCAGGGCTAAAGGCTGTGCGGGAGACACCCTGGCCGTGGCGGCCAATGAGGGAGAGTGCCTCCAGGTCCTCCTGGAGTCTTTTCACGCTGGGCAAGACTGAGCCTGGCATACGCTCACAACACCTCCGTCTTCCGACCTGTAGTGCTCCTTCTCTGGGGTTTCTTTTCGTCTCTGCGTTGTTCCTGTTGTTCCCGGGCAATCCCTGGTCATGGTCTTCAAGGCCTCTTGCCCGTAACAGAATGTCCCTAACAACATTTTCTCAGGTCGTTTATGCGGCGACAATAGCAAAGACCGGGGCTGTTGCCAGGCTAACCAGGATTTGCGCCTGTGCTTGTAGGATTGAAGCGTTCAAGCCGAAGGAGGTGATTAGTCAGATGATGGCACAGCGGTATCCTCAGGACAAGGTGTTCTAAACGCTTTATTCGGGAACTGGCTCGCCCATCCATGTGGTCATGGATGCGTTAGGCTGTTTGCCTTAAGAAACCTGAGGGAATTTAGGGATTCCACGGGGATGGCGGGGACGCATTGATCACTGTACCCCAGATAAAGCCCCCATTCACGCACCTATGCCTGGCCCCGGTTAAATGGGGCTCTCATTGGTGGCCGGAGATCCGGCAGGAGGCAATGCCGCCAGAAATCACGGCGTTAGGCAGGCTACCTCTATACCCAATTGGAGTCATCCCTTTCTGAAGGGCCTGGAAAGTCCCAGGCCAAGAACCAGGGTTTACCAAACCTCTGCCTAGGCCCTGGGCGACACAGACCCTGGGCGGCGTGCTATTGCAGGCTGGGCTACGCCGTGCTAAAATGTACCGGGACGGTAAAGGGGGTGGAATGTATGGCCAGGGCATGTCATGTGTGCGGGAAGCGCGTAGCAGTGGGTAACCACGTGAGTCACTCCAATGTCAAGACCAAGCGCACCTGGCTTCCCAACCTCCAGAGGGTCCGGATTGACGACAGCGGGCAGCCGCGGAGGGTCTATGTATGCACCCGCTGCCTGAAAGGCGGGAAGGTAAAACGCCACGCATGATGGTGAAGGGGGCTTTGCCACAAGGCAATGCCCCCTGTTGACACCATCCCGGCCTCGGGCCGGGACCCCTTTGCCACCCGCTGGCCCTCAGCAATTGTTCCCCGCCCAACCCTGTCAAGAAACCCTGTGGCGTGCCCCCCCGAACAACCTCCTCAGAAACCCCGGCAGCCTTAGGTAGTAGAATCTCACCTCTTCCCCCCCCTAGTCCTCCAGTGCAAAGAAGGCCCATCCTCCCCAGACCATACCAGCCCCCAGGCAGGCAACCCAGAACCACCCCGGCATCATGCGAAGGAGCAATGCGACGCCGGCGGCCGCCAGAAGGACCCCCGCCAGCTTCCGGACTGCTCTCCGGCCTGATCGCGAAAATGGCCGCCGTCTCACGCAGGTCTCCCCCCCCTAACCCATTTCATCCTATTCCAGTCGGGCAGGGGTTGTGAGGCCAAGGGGAAAACGCAGCAGTACCCAGCCAAGGACATCCCCATAAAGAGTCGCGGCGAAAACATCAGATAGTCTAATTCTTCATGTACAGGCAGAAGGTGCTTGTGGGCCCGGTGGCCGGCAGGCTTAGAAACATCCCCCCTTGGTGTGGCTCTTGAGCCGCGGTGAACCTGTTGATAATCCCAGGTTCTTCGTCAAGGACTAACAGCGGCTTGCCAAGGCCCAAGGCAGACTTGCCCCGGAAGCAGAAGGGGTTAAAGAACCGGGAAAACAATCACCTTAAGGTTGCCCCGCATCACGCCAGGACTTTGTCTAGGCGCAGGGACTGGCTTCACAAGTTGACGACTTTACTGTCCGCCAAGAACGATGTGTGTGGAATCGTTGAAGGCAGGGAAACACGGTAAAGCGCAAGACACTAGCAAAGCCGTCCATGATGTGGCATGGGGCGAACTAGTCCGCCAACTGAAGCACAAGGCTAAAGGGAACGGCACGGAGATGAAGCAGGAACCGAAAAGGCGTGAGCCTCAAGAATCCTCGGACTCGGGGAGGATGTAATGAGTCCCTATCCAGACTAGCTACCACCCCTAATGGCCCTTATGGCACCGGCCATGTCCTCTTGACCGAACACGGCGCTCCCGGCCACCAGCACAGTGGCGCCCGCGTCAATAGCCGCCGGGGCCGTCCTTGGCGTAATGCCGCCGTCGACCTCTATAACTGTTCCCAAACCCATGCCATCAATGATGGCTCTCAGCCGGGCAATCTTCCTCGTCATTGAGTCTATGAAGGCCTGCCCTCCCGCCCCAGGGTTCACCGTCATCACCAGCACCATGTCGGCAACATCCAGAACCCAGCGCACGGCCGACAGCGGAGTGCCTGGATTTAGTGAGACTCCAGCCTTTATCCCCATTCCCTTGATCTGGCCCAGCAAGCGGTGAATGTGAGGAGATGCCTCCACGTGCAGGGTGATGATGTGACTGCCCGCGGCAGCGAAGGCCTCAAGGTGCCGTTCGGGCTCTTCGATCATGAGATGGACATCCAGGGGAATCCCGCAATTCCGGCTCAGACTGGCTACAAGGCCAGGGCCAAAGGTGATAGATGAAACAAACCTGCCGTCCATTACATCCAGGTGAAGCATATCCGCGCCGGCCTCCTGGGCCTGGAGCGCAGCCTCCGCTAGCCTGCCAGGGTCTGCGGCCAGGAGCGAGGGTGCCACCTGGACTCTTATACCGTTATTCATAGCGCCTCTTCTCCCATTCCAGGATCTCTGCGAAAAGGTCACAGTAGGACGAATAGCGTTCCAGGGAAATCCCGGACCCTATAGATTCCTTCACGGCACACCCCGGCTCCTTCTGGTGGTGGCAGCCAGTGAACCGGCAGCCTGCCGACAGGCTCCGGATCTCAGGGTAGCAGTCACCCAGTTCACCAGGGGACATACCCTCAAGATCAAGACGGGAGAACCCGGGAGCGTCCGCCACTATGCCCCCTCCCTGGACTTGAAGGAGCTCCACCCGGCGTGTGATGTGTTTCCCCCGTGAGATCTTGCGGCTCAGAGCCCCTGTGGCCAGGCTGAGGGAAGGGTCCAGGGAGTTCAGGAGCCGGGACTTGCCCACGCCGCTCTGACCAGCCATAACGGTAACCCTACCCTCCAGCACGGGGCGGAGACCCTCAACACCATCCCCTATAAGAGCGCTGGTGGCGAAGAAGGGAAAGCCTGAGGGCTGGTACACCTGCCCCAGGCGCAGCGCCTCACCGGGATCTATAAGGTCTACCTTGTTCAGGCAGAGTATCACCCCGACCCCGGCGTGGGTCGCCAGGACGGTTATCCTGTCCACCAGAGGCAGGTTCAGGGGTGGCTCGCTGGCAGTGAAGACTACTAGCGCCTGGTCCACGTTGGCGATGGCAGGACGCTTCAGTACGTTCCCCCTGGGCAGGACCCTCTCCACCGTCTCCTGCCCCGGAACCTCAAAGGAGACAACAACCCTATCTCCAGGCAGTATGCCACTGCGCCTCAAGCGCCCCCTGAACTGGCAAAGAAGGACATCCCCGCCTACTCTTACCCTCGCGTACCCCCCTGCCACGCTCAGAACAAGGGCCTCAAGGACCATGCGTTCAACCCCTTAGAATAGACTCCCTGTGGAACACCCCATCCAGGTATATCCTGGCCCTCGCCTCAGGACCGTACCATTGAATGGTCATTCGTATTACGTCCCCAGGCCTATGCTTCTGGGCGTACACGGTGTGGTCACCGGTGATATCGTGGAGGTCCAACCTGAGGTCAACCAGCTCATCCTCCTGGCCGCTGGGAAGGACAACGATGATATCCTTCGAGTTCTGGGTGGCGCCACCCGAGGAGACCTTGAGATTCACCGCCGCGCCCTCCATCACCGGCGAACCGGCAGAGGGGGTCTGGGAAATCACATAGCCGGCAGGATATACAGCGCTGGGTTCCTCCCTTACGCTGGAAGCCTCCATCTTCAGGGACCTCAACTCTTCCAGGGCAGCCTCGTACCGGAGACCCACTAGGCTTGGCATGACCGTTTCCCTAGGCTCAGGCCCCTTGCTGACAACGAGATCCACCAGTGTCCCCTTGGACACCCTGTTACCTGCCCTGGGGCTCTGGGAGACGATCTTCCCCTCTTCGAAGTCATCGCTATGCTGGTAGTCCAGGCTCCCGAAGTCGAGCCCGCCACCCTTGAGGGTGAGATCCGCCTCCCGGAAGGTCTTGCCGACCAGGTCAGGAACGGCCACCAGCTCTGGCCCCATGCTCATTACCAGTTTAATCTCGCGCCCTTCCTTCACCGTCTCCCCAGCCTCCGGATCCTGGGAGAGGATGAACCCTACTGGCGCCTTCTCATCATGCTTCTCGGCTATAACCAAGGAGGAAAGACGCTCCTTCCTCAACACGTCCTCGGCCTCGCTGAGAGAAAGGCCCACAACATCGGGCACCGGGACCACAGGCACGTTCACCCAGTCCTGGATGAGCCTGACCCCATATATCACCGTGCCCAGCGCCACCAGGACAATACCGGCGGCCACCAGTTTCCAGACTGAACCGATCCTCCTGCTCCCAGACCTCACGCTCTCCATGCTCTCCTTAGGCCTGGGAGGCTGGGATCTGACCTTCAGGATCTGCATCTCCTCTTCGTCCTCATCTCCCAGGTCCCTGAGTACGCGCCCGAGGTCGTGCTTCATCTCAGCGGCGGAACGGTAACGCTTCAGGGAATCCTTCTCCAGCGCCTTCATGACCACACGCACAAGGCCCTCGGGGATCCCGGGCCTGAGGTCACCCGGGGGAACTACATCTTCCTGCAGGTGTTTTATGGCAACGCTGAAGGGGCTGTCTCCCTTGAACGGGACGGTACCCGTAAGCATTTCATATAGCACAACTCCCAGGGAGTAAAGGTCTGACTTCTCTCCGGTGAAGCCCCCCCGGGCTTGCTCCGGGGAGAAGTAGTGGACAGACCCGATGATGTTCCCGGTATTCGTCAAGGTGGTATCCGACACTGCCCTGGCGATCCCAAAATCCGTGACCTTCACAGTGCCCGACGGCATCACCAGGATGTTATGGGGCTTGATATCCCTGTGGACCACCTGGTTCCTGTGGGCGTGATCCAAGGCCTCACTGATCTGGTAGGCTATCTTCGCCGCCAGTCTTGGTGGCAGGGGCCCCTTTCCCCTGACCAGTTCCTTCAGGGTTGAACCCTCAACGAACTCCATCACGATGTAGTGCGATGAGCCCTCCTGCCCTACATCGTACACGTTCACCACATTGGGGTGGGTCAAACGCGCGGCTGACTGGGCCTCTCGCCGGAACCGCCTGAGGAACTCCTCGTCCTCAACAAACTGAGACCTCAGGAGCTTCACCGCCACGGTCCTGTTGAGAAAGGTGTCATGGGCCCTGTAAACCAGGGCCATCCCGCCACCGCCCACCTTCTCTTGTATCTCGTAGCGTCCTCCGAGACTCTTGCCTAGCACGAGTCTTCACCCCCTGGCTTCACCAGGACCACGGTTATGTTGTCGTGCCCACCCCGCTCATTCGCCAGTCTAACGAGGGAGGCAGCTGCATCCTCAAGATGGCGGGCGGAGGCTATGACCCTGGCAATCTCCTCTCGGTTCACCAGGCCAGAAAGCCCGTCCGTGCATATGAGGATCAGATCCCCCCGTCCCGTGCGGAATTCCTCCAGGTCAACAAGGACCCGGGCTCTGGTTCCCAGTGCCTGGGTCAAGACGTTACGCTGGGGATGCACCATGGCCTCATCCTCGGTAATGTCACCTTGGCGCACCATCTCGGCCACCAGCGAGTGGTCCCGGGTGACCTGCCGGGCACTGCCGTTCCCTACTACATATGCGCGGCTGTCGCCAACATGGCATACATGAAAACCGCCAGGTTGCACCACGGTTGCAGTGAGGGTGGTACCCATGCCCGGGTAGCCGAAACGAGCCATGCTTCGCTTGAGGATCCTCGTATTTGCCCTGGATGCGGCCTGGCCGATAGCACCCTCAAGGCTGGCCCCCCTATCCACCAGGGACGAAAGGGTCTCCCTGAAGGCATTCAAAGCCATGCGGGAGGCCTCACCCCCCGCCTCGCCGCCGCCCATGCCGTCCGCCACAGCCGCCAAGAAGAGCCCGTCCGATATGGGACAGGCCAAAAAGGCATCTTCGTTGGTGGTGCGCGCCTTGCCGATGTCGGTGGCGGCGGCAAATCTCATGGATCTCCCTCCCTGCGTCTCATGCGCGCCAGGTAGAAACCGTCCAGGCCATGCCTGTGAGGGTACAACCAGAGCATGCCGCCCTGGCCTCCCTGTCCCCTGAGTCCCTCAGGCAGGTACCCCTCCATGTCGTCCAGGTGGAATTCAGGACTCCTTGAGAGGAATGACTCCACAACGTCCCGGGTCTCCTCCACCTCCAGCGAGCACACGGAATATACCAGGACACCGCCGGGCTTGAGGCAAGGCGAAGCACCCAGCAGGATCTCCAGTTGCACCTTGCTCAGGGCGTGAATATCGCCTTCTGTCTTTATCCACTTGGCATCGGGGTTTCTCCTGAGGACGCCCAGGCCCGAACAGGGGGCGTCCACCAGGAGCCGGTCCGCGGAGGCGGGATAAAGGGCCCCGAGTCTCCTGGCATCGGCCTCCACTATCTTCACGCACTTGGGCCCCAGGCGCTGGAGGTTCTCCCGGACCTTGGAAAGCCTGGCGGCGCTCAGGTCCACGGCCAGCACCTGTCCCTGGTCCCCCATTAATTCTGCCAGGTGAATGGTTTTTCCTCCCGGCGCGGCACAGGCATCTATGACTATATGCCCGGGACCGGGATGGCATACCAGTCCAGCCAGCATTGAGGACTCGTCTTGGACCGTGAAGAGTCCCTTATTAAAGGCCCGGACGGCCCTGAGGGGAGGGGGAGATTCGAGGGTGAAGGCTCCCGGGAAGTAGCGGCCAGGCCTCAGGGCGACGCCTTCCTCCTGGAGAGACTTGGCCAGGCCCTCTGGGGTGCACCTTAGGGAATTCGCCCTGATGCTCAAGGGAGGGATCTCCAGGTTGGCCTCGAGCAAGGCCCTGGTCTCACCGGGACCAAACCTCCGGTGCCACCGCTCCACCAGCCACTGGGGGTGGGACAGGCGCACGGCCAGGCCGGTCACGGGGTCCAGGTCACCCGGGAGCACCAGGGCATTTCTTCTCCGGTCCAGGTTCCTGAGGACTGCGTTTACCAGGCGGGCGGTGCCCTCGTGTCCTCGCTCCCTTGCGAGCCTCACCGACTCGTACACCGCAGCCCTGGCGGGTACCCTGTCAAGACAGAGGATCTGGTAGGCACCGGCGCGGAGGATGTTCCTTATGGAGGGGGTAAGACGTTCCAGGGGGGTAGTCAGCACCTGCTGGAGCATCCAGTCCAGAAGGCCTCTCCACCGGAGGGCACCATAGGCAATCTCCGTGGCCAGGGCCCTGCCGGCCCTGGAGAGATCGCTCCTTTCCAGGGCCTCATCCAAGAGATCGCCAGCGTTCTTGCCCCTCTCGACCCCGGTGAGCACCTCCAGGGCCAGATCCCTGGGGCCGAGAGGCCCTCTACGCTTCCCGCTACCCATGAGGGGAACCTCCCGTAGGAGGGGAGCCCCGTCCCCTCCAAGGTGTTCTGGACCTAATCTCGCCTGCTCCTGAGGAGCACCAGCCTGAGTAGCTGGGCTAGCGCCATGGCGGTAGCCGCAACGTAGGTCAGGGCAGCAGCATTCAGGACCTCCTTGACAGGCCCTACCTCATCCCCGGTGATGTAGCCCTGTCCCTCCAGGAGCGCCAGGGCCCTGTTGGAGGCGTTGAACTCCACGGGCAGGGTGACGACCTGGAAGATGACAGCACCCAGGAAGAACAGGATCCCCAGGTCCATAAGGAGGGGATACTGCAGTATGAAGCCGATGAAGAACAGGGGAAACGCCGCGTTGCTTCCCAGGCTGGCCACGGGAAAGATGGCGTTCCTGATCCCCAAAGGGGCATATCCCACGTCGTGCTGGATGGCGTGTCCCGCCTCGTGGGCGGCCACCCCAAGGGCCGCCAGGGACTGGCCCTGGTACACCTCGGGGGAGAGCCGCACAGCCTTGGCCCTGGAATCATAGTGGTCAGAGAGTGCGCCCCTGGAGACCTCAACGCTTACATCGTGGATCCCGGAGCCCTTGAGAATGTCCCTGGCAACATCGTTTCCCGTTACCCCGCTCCTGGCCACCTTCAGCATGTTCTTCTTGAAGGCTGTCTTCACCCTGTTCTGGGCCCACAAGGCAAAGACCAGAGCGGGCAGGACGAAGTACATCATGCCGGTATCTAGAAAGTACATTGGGAACACCTCCAGGTTTAGATGCCGAGAATATCCCCCTCGGCCACATGCCTTCCAATGGAGAAAGCCCAACCTGACATGACCCTCTTGCCCTCGGGCTGCACCTGCGTCACTAGCACTGCCCCAGGCAACGTCTTCACCACAAAACCCTGCCGCTTCTCCAGGGAGACCACCCTTCCGGGCTGACCTGAGGCGGGTTTGTCCCAGGGCTTGGCCTCCCACACCTTCAGCCGCTTGCCCCTGAGGGTCGTGTAACCACCGGGATCAGGGTTGAGGGCCCGGATCCTGTTGCACACCTCCTGGGCGGGACGTCCCCAGTCCAGCACCTCGTCGGAAACATCCAGGGCAGGGGCGTAGGTAGCCCTGGCTTCATCCTGGGGGCACCTAGGCACAGCCCCGCCCTCCAGGAGATCCAGGGCCGCCACTAAGAGCCTAGAGCCTGTTTGAAGGAGGCGGTGGGTGAGGCTGCCGGAAGTCTCGTTCTCCCCTATCTCGAGGCGCTCCTGGAACACAATGTCGCCTGAATCCATCCCTTCATCCAGAAAGTGAACGGTAACCCCTGTCACCTCGTCCCCGTTCATGAGGCTTCGCTGCACGGGGGCAGGTCCCCTGTACATTGGCAGGAGCGAGGGGTGAACGTTCAGGGCGCCCAGCCGGGGAGCCCCAAGGACCGGCGGGGGCACCAGCGCCCCGAAAGCCGAACCCGCCAGGATCTCAGGCCCCAGCCCGCGGAAGGCCTCTATGAACCCCGGTTCCGAGAGCCTTTCGGGCTTGAGCACGGGTATGCCCTCCTCAGTGGCCCTGCCGGCCACACTGTGAGGGCCCGTGTCCCGGGCGCCCCCGGGCCTGGTGAGTACACCCACCACCCGGTGCCTGGAGCCCAAGAGGGCGTCCAGCACCGTGAGGCTCACCCTGGGGGTTCCCATGAAAACCACCCTGAGGCCGTCACTCAACGACTCCTGCCTCCTCAAGCCCTTCCTGGGCCTCCACCACGCGGTCCGCCACGTCTGTGAAAAGCACACCATCAAGATGGTCGATCTCGTGCTGCAGCGCCCTGGCCAGGAGGCCGTCTCCCTCCACCCAAACGTGGTGACCCTCCCGGTCAATCCCGGTGACCCGGACCCTCTCGGCCCTGCGCACGTCTCCCACGTACCCTGGCACGCTCAGGCAGCCCTCGACAGCCGTGCATTCCCCTTCTGACCATATGATCTCCGGGTTCACAAGATATATTGGGCCCTCGCCAACATCCACCACGATAAGGCGCTTCTCTATTCCAACCTGTGGCGCGGCCAGTCCCACGCCCTTGGCCTCCTCCATGGTCTTGACCATCTCGTCGAGGATCTCCCTGACAGCCCTGTTGACACGCTGGACAGCCTTGGCCCTCTTCCTCAGCACAGGATCCCCCACAATCCTTATCTCCACCGCCATTCCCTCCGTATCCTAGAGCACCGACGCCGGGTCCACGTCCACTGTCACCCGGACACCCCGCGGCCATCCCTTGCCGTGGGCCCTGGCCAGCAATTCTCCCACCTGGACAGACAGAACCCCCGCGTTCTGGGCCTTCACCACCAGTATCCAGCGATAGCGGCCCTTCATCTTGGCTATTGGGGCCGGGCTTGGTCCCAGTATTTCCAGGCCCCCATTGTATTTTACACCACGGGCTAGGGACTCCGCACCCCCGCGAGCTGCATCCTCCGATACTGCGTCACAGGTGATCTGGGCCAGCTCCCTGAAGGGTGGGTACCCAAGATCCTCCCTGGAGGCGATCTCCTTTTCGAAAAACCCCGGGTAGTCATGGTGCCGGGCCGCTTCGATGCTGTAGTGTTCGGGGTTGTACGTCTGTATGATAACCCGCCCCTCCCTTTCGCCCCTGCCCGCCCTGCCCGCAGCCTGGGTGAGCAGCTGGAAGGTCCTCTCGGCGGACCTGAAGTCCGGGAGGTGCAGCGCGGTATCGGCCGCCATTGCCCCTACCAGGGTGACCCTCTCAATGTCCAGGCCCTTGGCGATCATCTGTGTTCCCACCAGTATGTTTGCCTCTCCGCGCTGGAAGGCGCTGAGGATCCTCTGGTGTGATCCCTTCCTGGCCGTGCTGTCAGTATCCATCCTCAACACTCGGGCACTGGGAAACGCCTTTTTGACCTCCTCTTCCACGCGCTGTGTCCCGGTGCCGAAGGCCCTGAGGTAGTGCCCTTGGCACCTGGGGCAGGTGTCCGGGGCCAAGGCGGTATGCTGGCAGTAGTGACACCGGAGGGCACGGCCCTCAGTGTGAAGGTTAAGGGAGACATCACATGATGGGCAGCGCATAACGAAACCACACTCCCTGCAAAGCATGAAGGTGGAGTGGCCCCTCCTGTTTAGAAACAGGATTACCTGTTCGCGCCGGGCCAGTGTATCCTGGATATCCTCCTTCAGCAGGGCACTGAAGATGGTGCGGTTGCCTGACCTCAGTTCCTCCCTCATGTCCGCCACATGAACCCTGGGCATCGGGCGCCCCAGTGGCCTTGCTTCCAGGCAGAAGAGGCGGTAGTCCCCCCTCAGGGCCCTGTGGTAGCTCTCCACGGAGGGGGTGGCGCTCCCCAAGAGAACCCCGGCGCCCTCCTGGCCACACCTCATGAGGGCAACCTCCCGGGCATGGTAGCGGGGGGCCTCCTCCTGCTTGTAAGTTGTCTCATGCTCCTCATCCACTATGATCAACCCAAGGCTGGCGCAGGGAGCGAAGACAGCGGAACGAGCCCCGACTACCACCGATGCCCGCCCCTCCCGGACCCTGGCCCACTCATCAAAGCGCTCTCCCGGGGTGATCCGGCTGTGCATCAGGGCGACACGCCCCGGGAAGTGATCCTGGAACACCTGGGCCGCCTGCAGGGTCAGGGAGATCTCCGGGACCAGGAATATGGCCTGCCTGCCCTGGTCCACCACCCTTTCTACCGCATCCAGGTAGATGTGGGTCTTGCCGCTTCCAGTCACACCAAAGAGAAGTGAGACGCCTCCCTCCAGGGCTTCGCTGGCCCACATGGCTGCCGCAGCCTGGGCCGGTGTGGGCACCACAGCCCGGTCCTTGGGGGGCTCCTCTACACAGGTCACCCGGGTGGCAAGGCCCTTCTGCTCCAGGGCGAGGAGCACCTCCCTGGGTACCCTCGCCTCCCTGCAGGCAAGCCTCCCGCTGACTGGGGCCGCATGGCGAGCCAGTACCTCCAGGAGCCTCGCCTGCCTTGCGGGGTACTTGCCCTGGAACGGCAGGGCCTCCCACACATCGTGAGGCATTGACCTGCGCTCCGGCGGCACCATGCAACGCAGGACCTCTCCCACCTGGCACAGGTACCTCCGGGCAACATCCCCGGCGAGGACCATCAGGTTGGGCGTCACTACGGCCACCCTCAGCCGCCCCAGTATTGGCCGGACCTCATCAACACCTGGACTGTCCACGAACTCCAGTATGTAGCCCCGGGCCTTCCGGGGCCCGAAGGGAACCAGGACAGGTGCTCCCACCTCGAGCTCGTCCCTGAGGTCCTCGGGCACCGAGTAGTGGTAGACCCGGGACACACCCAGGACCGGGACATCTACGCTCACCGCTGCGTACTGCCTCATTAGGGATCACCTCAAAAAGCCCGCCTGGCGGCGGGCTTACTGGCACGCGACCCCTTTCACTGTGCCCGGGAGACCAGTAGCGCCTCCACCCTGTCTAGTATGGTTTGGGCTAGGACCTCCTTGGGCACCATCCCCAGGTCCTCGGTCTTGCCCTGGGGCCAGACCAGCATCGCCCTGCTCTCACGGGCACCAAAGGCCGAATCCGGCCCGCCCGCGGGGTTTGCCACAACGAAGTCGAGGTTCTTGCGTTCCATCTTGCTCCTGGCATTCTCAAGGAGGTTCTCGCTTTCAGCTGCAAAGCCCACGAGGATCTGGCGGTCCTTGAGCTTGCCCATCTCCTGGAGAATGTCGGCGGTCCTTTCCAGCCTGAGTTCCAGGGGGCCTTCCGTCTTCTTGATCTTGCCCGGGACCACACGGCACGGAGCGTAGTCAGCCACCGCAGCAGCCATCACCACTACATGAGCCCCAGGAAACTCCCTCAAGGCGGCCTCCCTCATCTCCCGGGCGCTCTCCACTGGCATCAGCCTGACCCCGTGGGGCGGGCTGAGAGACGTGGGCCCGGTTACCAGCACAACTTCGGCACCCCTGTTCCGGGCCACCTCGGCCACGAGGTAGCCCATGAGGCCCGAGGAACGATTGCTCAGGAACCTGATAGAATCAATGGCCTCCCGGGTCGGCCCAGCCGTGACCAGGACCTTCAGACCGGCCAGGCCACCGGACCCCTCCAAGATGCTCAAGGCATACTCCACGATGACCTGGGGCTCCGGGAGACGGCCTTGGCCCTGGTGGCCGCAGGCCAGGTGTCCCCAGGCAGGCTCAATGAAACGGTAGCCCAGGGACAGGAGTCTCTCCACGTTCGCCCGGACCACCGGGTTTAGCCACATTGCTTCATTCATGGCAGGAGCGAAGGCTACAGGGACCCGGGCAGCCATGATTACAGCGGTGAGAAGGTCATCGGCAATGCCGCCAGATACCTTCCCTATGACGTTCGCGGTAGCCGGGCACACCAGGATCAGGTCACCCAGTTCCGCCAAGCCCACGTGGTTTACGTTCCACTGTGAGGGCTCCTGGAACATGTGGGTGTGCACTGGGTTTTCCGATATGGTCCGGAAACTGAGGGGCGCCACAAAGCGCTGCGCCGCCTCAGTCATGACCACATGCACATCCACCCCGGAACGCCTCAGCCCCCTCACCACGTCCAGGGCTCGATATGCGGCTATGCCGCCTGATACCCCTAGGACGATGCGCTTCAAAGGGCCCCCTCCTACTTGATTCCCGCCTTGGCCCGCTGGAAGTTCACCCTACCCTTGAGGATCTCCTCCAAGGCTATGCCCACTGGTTTAGGCGATTTGGCCTTCACCAGCCTGGGACTGTCCTCCACGAGTGCCCTGGCACGCTTGGCTGCCATGACCACCAGGGTATACTTGGAATCCACCTTCTTCATGAGAGAGTCCAAGGAAGGTTGGATCAGCAATCCTTCATTCCCCTTTCTCACCTGGAGAGTCTCATGAGACTCTCGGGATCCTGCCGGGATACGCGACATCTCTCCGCGGTTATGATGGCGCTGAGCCGCTGGAACGCCTCATCCAGGCCATCGTTGACCACCACGTAGTCGTAGTGCCCAATGAGGGCCATGTGTAATCGCGCCTCAGCCAGCCGGCGCTTGAGGCTGGCAGTAGACTCCGTGCCCCTTCCCCTCAGGCGCCTCTTCAGTTCTTCCATGGACGGTGCCACCACGAAGACCAGGACTGCCTGGGGGCACCTGGAGCGCACCTGCATGGCGCCATTGGTGTCAATGTCCAGCAATACATCATATCCCTCTTCGAGCAGCCGGTCAACCTCGGACCGGGGAGTCCCGTACAGGTTGCCGTAGACCTCCGCCCACTCTAGGAAGGCATCTTCGCCCTGCATACGGTGAAAGGCATCCTCACTGAGGAAGATGTAGTCCCTCCCGGGCTCTTCGTGGGGCCTGGGTGGCCGTGTAGTAGCAGACACAGAGAAACGCATCCTGGGGAAGGCCCGCAAAAGGGCCCGGGAAAGGGTGCCCTTGCCCGCCCCAGATGGGCCTGACATCACTACCACCATGCCCCTGGCCTTCACGGGTTCAGATTGCACTGCCCTCGCCACCGCTGGTTTCCATGGCGGTCACGCGGTTCGCCACAGTCTCCGGTTGCACTGCGGAGAGGATCACGTGATCCGAATCCATCATAATCACGGCTCGGGTTCTCCGGCCGTATGTAGCGTCGATGAGTACTCCCGAGTCCCGCGCCTTGGTTACTATGCGCTTTATGGGGGCCGACTCCGGGCTCACGATAGCCACTATACGGTTGGCCGACACCATGTTGCCAAAGCCAATATTGACGAGTTTTATCTCCATCACCCCTGGCCGCCCCCACAGGGCGGCCAGCTTCGCTCCCTTCTTGGATGAGGAATCTTACGCATTACGTCCTAGAGGGCTGGCATCCGCCGGCATGCCAGCCCCCGCTCATAATCGAGATCCGGTTCCACTGGAGGAACCGCACTTTGGGGATCTATGTATAACGGCTAAGTCCTACTTGCCCCCGAGGCGAGCCAGGAGCTCTTCCTTCTGCCTCCGCCCAAGTCCCTGAATCCTCCGGGAATCGTCAATACCGACCTCTTCCATGATCTTCTTGGCCTTAACCTTGCCGATCCGGGGGAGGGACCTAAGAAGATAGGCAACCTTCATCCGGGCGGTAACGGGATCATCCGTGTTCAGGACGTCCTCGAAGGAAACATCGCCCCTCTTAAGCTGGCCCCTCAAGTCGCTCCTCCTGCGGCGCATTTCCTGGGCCTTTTTCAATGCCTCCATCTTTTGTTTCTCAGTAAGCTTTGGCAGCGCCAATCTCTTCCCCTCCTCTTACTCGACGTTTTGTACTTGCTCCCGCATTCTCTCAAGTTCAGCCTTGGCCTCCACCACCATGCTGGCTATGGCGTAATCCCCCGCCTTGGAACCGATGGTGTTCACTTCACGGTGCAGCTCTTGGAGTATGAACTCAAGTTTCCTCCCGACGACACCCTCCTCTCCATCAAGCGTCGCACGGAACTGCCCGAGGTGACTGAGAGCCCTTGATATCTCCTCCTGGATGTCTGCCCTTTCAGCCATTATGGCTATCTCCATGGCCAGCCGGGTTTCATCCATACTCCCTTCGGGCAAAACCTCACTGAGTCTCCGCTCCATCTTTGACCTGTATTCCTCTACCACGGTGGGGCTTCTTAGGCTTACGGAACCTATGAGTCTCTCCAGCGCATCACAGCACTCCTGGAGGAAACTGGCTATGACTAGCCCCTCCCTCTCCCTCATGGCCACCGTCTCGCGCAGGGCCTGTCCCACCGCCACCTTGGTGCAAGACCAGAGAGCCTCCAGGTCGGGCCCCTCTTCTTCCAGAGAGAGAACCCCTGGCAAGGATGCAACATAAGCGAGCAGTTGCTGGCGTTCACCGCCAAAGTCCCGCTCCAGGCCCTCTAAGGCCCTATAATATGCCATGGCCAGCGGTTTGTCAACGATTACCTTTCTTGCCTGGGCGTCTCCTCGGAAGACAAGGACGACATCGACTCTTCCCCTAAAAAGGCACTCTTGGATCTCTTTCCGGACCCGATCCTCCAAGAACCCTGCTTCTCTTTGGGATTTTACGTTGGTCTCCAGGAAGCGGTGGTTAGAGGAGCGTATTTCCACCGTGATAGTAGCACCCTCACCGGCCTGGGTCTCTCCCCGGCCATACCCGGTCATGCTGCGTGCCACCTCTAGTTCCCCTCCAACGCAACTAGGACTTCGTTCAGGGACCTCGGGAATCCTCTTCACTCCAGGCAAATATTTCTATTATACCAGCATCTACTGGACCCTAGGCATCATGGCTGATATCCTCTGGCAAGCCTCCCTAAGCCGCTCCTCCGGGACGGTAAGGGCAAACCTCACGTAGTGCTGTCCCTGGGCCCCCCAGGCAGGCCCTGGGGCAACAATCACCCCTGCCTCCTCAAGGAGCAGTGCCGCCATGGTCCTCCCATCCATCCCGCCAGGGCAACGCGCCCACAGGTAGAAGGTGCCCTGGGGCTTCTGGACATCCCAACCCGAGGCCCCGAGCCCCTCCACCAGGACATCGCGGCGGCTCCGGTACACCTCATTCATGTGCCCGATGAACCCTTCCGGGTCATCCCTCAGGGCAACTATCCCGGCCTCCTGTATGGCGCCGGACTGGCCCGAGTCAGTGTTGGTCTTCACTTTGCCCAAGGCTGCCAGGGCCTCCTTGTTGCCCACGGCGGCAGCAATGCGCCAGCCCGTCATGTTGAAGGGTTTGGACAAGGAGTAAAACTCCACGGCCACCTCCCGGGCTCCCGGTATCTCCAGTACGCTGGGGGCCCTGTAGCCGTCATAGGTCATCTCAATGTAGGCGGCGTCATGGCACAAGAGAATACCATGCTCCCGGCAGTATCCGGTAGCAGCCTCGAAGAACCCCCGCCCGGCCACAGCCCCAGTGGGGTTGTTCGGGTAGTTCAGGAACATCACCTTCGCCCTCCGGGCAACACCCTGGGGAATAGCACGGAAGTCCGGGAGAAAACCCGCCTTCGCCTCCAGGGGCATGAAGTAGGGCTCTCCTAGGGCGTAGTGAGTATGGGCCTCGTACACAGGATAGGCCGGGTCCGGGATCAGCACCACGTCCCCAGGATCCACCATGCCCCATACCATGTGAGCAAGGCCCTCCTTAGACCCAATGAGGGCCATGACCTCCTCCCGGGGGTCGAGTGAAACCCCGAAGCGCCTCTGGTAGTACCCGGCCACCGCCTCCCTGAACCCCAATGACCCCTCATAGTCAGGGTAGCGATGGTTCCTGGGTTCCCCCACAGCCGCCCGGGCTTGTCTCCACACCCACT
Organism: Bacillota bacterium; assembly: GCA_040754315.1. Taxonomy (NCBI): domain Bacteria; kingdom Bacillati; phylum Bacillota; species Bacillota bacterium. Next base: position 34,437 of record JBFMCS010000004.1, on the reverse strand, counting down.
CCGGAGTGGGAAGGTCTGGATCGCCCACTCCCAGGTTGATTATGTCAACTCCCCTCTCTATGGCCCGTTTTTTTGCCTGGTCCAGTTGAGCGAAGGCGTACGGCGGCACCTTGTCCAAACGCTGAGCGGCCTTGATCTCTAACACCGGTCAAACCTCCCCTGATCTGGTGTAGACCCCCTGGAAAACCTCGTTGGCAGGCCCTGTCATATAGACGTGATTGTCTTGGGCCCACTCCACCAGGAGCTCCCCTCCCGGGAGTTCCACCTGGACTACCCGGGACGTCTTCCCCAGGGCCGACGTGACAACAACGGAGGCGCACGCCCCCGTACCACAGGCCAGCGTTACACCGGAGCCCCTCTCCCACACCCGGACCTTGATGCGTCCTGCGTCCCGGACCTCCACGAACTCCACGTTGGCCTTGGCGGGAAACGCCTCGTGGACCTCGATCAGGGGGCCAAGCCACTCCAGAGGCACCCGGTACACCTCGGGCACCAGGATCACTGCATGGGGGTTGCCCATGGATACGGCAAGTGCCTCCAAGGACTCCCCTTGGATCTCCAGGACCCCGCAAGGGAGCCCAGCCCGGGTGTCCTCCAGGCGGCACGGTATATCCTGCCTGGAAAGACGCGGGGGGCCCATGTCCACCCTGACACCGGTGACACGGCCCCCTTCCAGGAGCACCTCAGGCCTTATGATCCCTGCCAGGGTCTCCACTTCCATGGCGGTGCTGCCCACAAGCCCTCGCTCGTAGGCATAGCGGGCAAAACAACGGATACCATTGCCACACATCTCACCCTCGGAGCCGTCGGCGTTGAACATGCGCATCCTGAGGTCCCCGCCAGACGAGGGCGGCATGATCAGGATGAGCCCGTCCGAGCCGACCCCGAAGTGCCTGGAGCTCACGCTCCTTGACACTTGAGGCCAGTCCCTCTCTGGCGCTCCCGAGGTCAGATCCACGAATACGTAGTCGTTTCCCAGCCCTTCCATCTTCACGAACTCCAGCGCCTGCACCCCCCGGGGGTTGCGTATCCTGTACCATTCGCCGGTTTGGCAGGAATTCCTTCCCCCTGGCAAGCCCTCGCCCACAAAGCCGTGAGGATACTCCCGGCGCTTGACACCGCCACCACTATTGCCCAGTCCCCCCATGACAGGGGTACGGTGCAGAACAGCCCCTGGAGGAAGGGGTGGTAGACGGCTAGCGACAGCATGACCCAGGAAAGCGCCACGGACACCGCAAGGAAGGGGTTCCGGGACAAGGGAACCGAAATGGGCCCACCCTTCTCCGAGCGGCAATCAAACACGTGCCACAGCTGGCAGGCCACCAGTACGGCGAAGGCCCAAGTCCTGGCCTCCTCCAGGCTCACGCCAGCCTGGAGCCTCCAGGCAAACGCTCCCAGCGTTGTCACGCCAATAAGTATGCCTCTCACCACTATCTTTATGCTGAGCCCACGGCCAAGGAAGCCCTCGTTCGCAGGCCTGGGTGGCCTAGACATGACACCCTCCTCCGGGGGCTCCAGTCCCAGTGCTATGGCAGGCAAGCCGTCGGTGGCCAGGTTCACCCAGAGGATCTGCACAGGTATCAGGGGAAGAGGAAGTCCCAGGATCGCCGCGATGAACATGGTGAGGACCTCCCCAATGTTACATGCCAGGAGGTAACGGACGAACTTGCGGATGTTGTCGTAGATGGCCCGGCCTTCCCTCACCGCCACGGCGATTGTGGCGAAGTTGTCGTCGGCCAGGACCATATCCGCGGCATCCCGGGTAACGTCGGTTCCGCACCTGCCCATCGCGATACCAATATCTGCCGCCTTGACCGCGGGGGCGTCATTCACGCCATCCCCCGTCATTGCCACCACGTGCCCCTGAGCCTTCAGCGCCCTGATTATCCGCATCTTGTGCCCGGGAGAGACCCTAGCATACACCATGACATTCGCCGAGACCCTCTCCAGGAGCGCGTCAGGCATGGAATCCATTTCCATGCCCGATAGTGACCGGCCCCCTGGCGCGAGTATTCCCATCTGGGAGGCGATGGCCACCGCCGTGTTGGGGTGATCCCCGGTTACCATCACAGTCCTGATGCCTGCGCGAGCCAGTTCCCTGACAGCCCGTACCGCCTCGGGCCTTGGGGGATCCGCGATGCCCACAAGTCCCGTCAGGATCAGGGAATCCTCGACTATCACCAAAGGATCCCCCGGCTCAAGGCGACGTTCAGCCAGGGCAAGCACCCTGAGGCCCCGGGAGGCCATGGCCGCGGCAGCCTCCAAGGCTTCCTCCCTTGATCCCGCAGGCCCAAAGTCCGAGCACAGTGGCACAACAGCCTCGGGGGCGCCCTTTAGCACAACCATGATCTCCCCCCCGGACCGTACCAGGACCGACATGAGCCTGCGCTCGGCGTCAAAGGGCACCTCTGAAACACGCCGGTACCGCCGGGCCCTGGCATACACCCTGGCGTCCCACGCTGCATCCAGGAGGGCGACCTCTGTGGGATCACCCTCAGCCCCGCGGGCAAAGACCCCGGCGAAGCCCCGGGAAATGCTGGCGTTGTTACACAGCGCCCCCAGGAGAAGCAGCCTCTCCACGCTAGGTTCCCGCGGCCCCCCTGCCGGAACCCAGGTCCTGGGGCCCAAGGTGTATGTCTCCGCCAGGACCATCCGGTTCTGTGTCAGCGTGCCAGTCTTATCTGAGCAAACCACCGTAGCGCACCCCAGGGTCTCAACGGCAGGCAGGCGCCGGACGATGGCATTCCCCCTGGCCATTCGTTGCACCCCCAGGGCCAAGGCCACGGTCACCACGGCAGGGAGCCCCTCAGGTATAGCGGCCACGGCCAGGCTCACACCGGTCAGGAGCATGCGGGCAGGGGCTTCGCCCCTGAGCATGCCCAGGATCCCCACGGCCAGACACACCGCGGCGCACAGTACCACCAGGTGCCCGCCCAGGTGGGCCAGGCGTCTCTGCAGGGGTGTCTTGCCGGCCCCAGCCTCCTGGAGCATGTGGGCGATGTGACCCATCTGGGTATCCATGCCGGTGGCCACTACAACCGCCCGCCCCCTGCCCCGGGTTATCGCTGTACCTGCGTAGACCATGTTGGCACGGTCACCCAGGGCAAGATCCCGTTCCAGGCCGTCAAGGGGGGCCTTGGACACCGCGAAGGCCTCCCCGGTAAGGGCAGACTCGTCTGCCTCCATGGCCTGGACCTCCACCACCCTAGCATCGGCGGGAACCCTGTCTCCAGCCTCCAGGAGGATGACATCCCCTGGAACAAGGGTGTCCGCCCCCAGGCGTTGGGCAAGGCCATCCCGCACTACCCTGGCTGTGGGGGCCGAAAGCGCCCTCAGGGACATGAGGGCCCTCTCAGCCCGGTACTCCTGGACACTGCCAAGGACGGCGTTGAGGAATAGGATGGCAATGATGGCCAAGGCATCGGTGGTCTCGCCCACCAGGGAGGCCACCACCGTCGCTGCCACCAGGGTGAGAACCATAAAGTCCTTGAACTGCCGCACGAAAAGGTCCACTACGCTGGGGGCCTTGGTAGCGCTAATGGTGTTGGCCCCCGTGGACGCCATGCGCGCGCCCGCTATCCTCTGGGCCAGACCCTGCTCAAGATCGGTATCCAGGGCCCGCACTAGTTCCGCCAGGGCCAGGGTGTGCCAAGCCTTCAATGGCCTCCCTCCTCGATACGCATAGATATGCCTATTCACACCACCAATGGGCCATGCCAGGGAGGGCGGCTTGGAAACGGCAACCAATTTCCCGAAAGAGGAAGGTATCTGCAGGCTTGGAGAAGAAGGCTGTCATGAGCCTGGCGGTCAGCACAGAAGTCTAATACGAGGTGATGTTATGTCAAGAATAGCAGTGGCCAGCGGATCTGGCGCCCAGGCCAGGGTCCTGTCCATGCTGGAGCGGATGAGCCATCGGGGAGAAGGTAGTGGCTGCCTGAGGGAAGTGGGCCCCTTCGTCACCGGCTACGACGAGTCTCAAGACGACAGGGCAGGCGTTTATGTAGATGGGATGGCCTGCCTGTCCCAGCAGGGGCTCGATAGCGAATGGTCCCGGGAGATCCCCGCGAACCGGGTGTTACGCCCGGAGGAGATCAGTGAAGGTTACCGCCGGGGAGGGCCGGAGTTCCTGGAGAGCCTGTCCGGGCCCTTCGCCATGCTGTTCATCACCGGCGAGGGTGTTGTCATGGCCAGGGACCCCTTTGGCCTCAAACCCCTCTACTACGCCGTGACACCCGGCGGCATGCTGGCGGCCTCGGAGATCAAGGCCTTTGCGGGCTTTTCCGGGACCGTGCGCACCTTTCCCCCTGGCCATGTGGGAGTCCCCGGCCACCTTACCCCCTTTTACTCCCTGGACGACACGGAACTGGAGACCCTGCCTCCACTGGACCAGGCACTGGCGGGCTTCCGTCAGAGGATGGAGACCGCCGTCAGAAGGTCCCTTGACTCTGGGAAGAAGGCGGGCGTGCTCCTCAGCGGGGGGGTTGACTCCAGCATCGTTTCGGCGGCGGTGGCCCGCCTCGAACCTGGGGTGCCCACCTTCGTCGTGGGAACCCGGGATTGCAGTGACGTGAGTTCCGCAGCCCTGGTGGCCCAGGCCTTGAAGCTAGAGCACCATCGCTTCCTGTACGGCCTGGGGCACATAGAGGAGTGCCTTCCTAATGTCATTTACCACCTGGAGTCCTTCGATGCTCCACTGGTGAGGAGTTCGGTGGCCAACTACATGGCCGCGCGCCTCGCCAGGAAAGCAGGGATGGAGATGGTGTTCTGCGGTGAGGGCGGTGACGAGCTCTTCGCGGGGTACCACTACCTCAAGGCGCTGGAGAGGAAGAATGACGTCAGGAAGGAGCTCCGGATACTTCTCACCCAGGGCCACTCAGGGGCGTTCCAGAGGGTGGACCGCATGAACGCCGCCCACGGCCTCGAACCGGCCCTGCCCTTCATGGACCTGGATGTGGTGGACTTCTCAGTCTCCCTCCCCCTGGAGTGGAAGCTCAAGCGAGAGGGTGGCAACGCCACGGAGAAGTGGTTTCTCAGGAAGGCCTATCTAGGGGCGCTTCCCCGGGAGGTGGTGTGGAGGAAGAAGGAGAAGTTCTACCTGGGCTCAGGCACAAGCGGCCTCATGACGGTGCTGGCCGAGAGGAGGGTCAGTGACTCGGACCTGAGGCGGGCGTCCCGTGAGGCGGGCTGCTTCGTCCCCTCCAGCAAAGAGGAACTCCTCTACTACCGGATCTTCAGGGAGTTCTTCCCCCACAGGTGTGTGGACCTAGTGGGCAGGACCCGCACAGCCCGGGTCAACTGAAGGGTCCCAGGTGTCCCCGGCACCAGGCCTCTAGCCGGGCGGCTCCCCGGGGGCTCCCTGCTCCGGAGCACTCTCCGGATCCCCCGGGCATGCCAGCATGTAACCCAGCCCCTGCCTGGACAGGAGATACCGGGGACGCGAGGGGTCCCTCTCAAGTTTCCTCCGGAGGTACCAGATGTAGGCCCTGAGGTAGTCCACCTCGTTTCTGTACTCGCTCCCCCAGACCCTGGTGAGCAAGTCTTCGTGCAGCACGATCTCATTGGGGTGCTTAGCCAGCTCCGAGAGGAGCTTGAACTCGGTGGGGGTGAGATCCACCGTGCCGGCATGCTCAGTGGTTATCCTGGCCTGGGCGAAGTTGATGGAGATCTCCCCGCAGACCAGTGTCGAGGGTCCCTTGACCTTGGAACCCTCACCGCTTCGCCTCAGGATGGCCTTGACCCTGGCCAGCAACTCCTGGGAACTGAAGGGTTTGGTCAGGTAGTCATCTGCCCCAGCGTCAAAACCCCTTATCTTGTCCGCGTCCTGGCTCTTGGCGGTAAGCATCAGTACGGGAACATCGGAGAACTCTCTAATGCGCTCGCATACCGCGTAGCCATCGATTGGACCCACCAGGAGAATATCCAGGATAACCAAGTCGGGGTTCTCCCTCTCCACGATCTCCAATCCCGAGGGCCCGTCTCCGGCGCAGAGCACAGCGTACCCCGCCAGCTTCAGGTTGGTCTGGATGAGCCTGAGTATACGGGGTTCATCATCGACTACTAGAATCAGGTGCTTCTTCATCTAGGCCCTCCCTCGTTCCCCTTGCAGTATCCGGCACCTGGGACGGCCCCCCGTTCCTACGGGAAATGTCTGTGAGGGGCAGCGCGAAGAAGAAGGTGCTCCCCTTCCCGGGCGCACTCTCTGCCCATATCCGTCCCCCGTGTTTTTCGATGATCTCATGGGCCACGGGCAGCCCCAGGCCCGTCCCGGCCATCTCCGACTTGACCCTGAAGAACTTCTCGAAGAGCCTGTTCAGGTCCTCTGGGGCAATCCCCATGCCCTGGTCGGCTATGCTGATAATGGCTTCCCTGCCCACAACCCTTCCATTGATTACTATCAAGCCCCCTTCAGGGGAGTACTTCACGGCATTGTCCAGGATATTGTCCAGGACCTGCTTCATCCTGTCCGGGTCCCCCTCCAAGACCGGGAAGTCCTGGGAGATGCTCACGACAAACCTGTGCTTCCTCGTCTGAACGCTGGCGTTCTCCACGGCCTTATGTACGATCTTCGTCATCAGCATCGGCTGTTTCCTTATCCGCAGGAACCCCGCCTCGATTAGAGAGGAGTCCATCAGGTCCTTGATGAGGTTATTCATGGTATCGCTCTCACTGTCTATTATCTCCAGGAACTCCCGGCCGTTGACGTGGTCCAGCTCGGGGTTCTCCAGAAGCGTGGTAGTGTAGCCCTTGATACACGTCAGGGGGGTCCTGAGCTCATGGGAGAGGGTGGAAACCAGCTCCGAGAAGCCCTTCTCCTGGTTCTGCCGCATAGTTTGAGCCTTGTGAACAAAGAGCACCAGGAGTTCCAGGGCATGGATGACGCAGGACAGGAGACGCCGGCCTACTACCACCTGGGCAGAGCGGCTCTCCAGCACCACGCACCCCAGGGCAACGGAATCCAGGCGCAACGGGACACACACCATGCAGGAGGACATGGGAAGACTACCCTTCCCGCTCCTGGTGAGCTGGGCCTGGATCTCGCGGATACGCTTGCTCGAACGGGAGACCCTCGGCTTGCCGGTGTCAAAAACCTCGTACATGATGGAGTCCCCAAGCGCCAGGTGCTCCAGGGCATCCATCTCGTAACCGTAACACGATGCCGGGACCAGCCTGTCCAGGGTGTCATCGTATAGAAAGAGCACACCGGCGTCGAAGGGCAGGTGTCTTGTGAGAAGCAAGACAGCCTGGGGAATGAAGGTATCCGTGTTGAAGTCAGCAATGAGGCTGCGGCAGAGCCCCGCGACACCGCAGGCGCGGAAGTCACGGCACGCGTGAAAGGCCTGGTACTTCCCTTCATCACAGGGGCGGGCCCATCCCTGCCCGTTGCCCACTCTCATCACACCCTTACCGTGGAGTCCACTGCCTACACTTCTAGCCGGGAAAAGAAAATCCTGCGATGACATGGCCATCGCAGGCAATATAGGAGGGTTTACTGCCCGGATTGCTAGTTAATGGCGCCGCCAAACGCAGAAGCTGGGTGTACTCAGCGAGCCTATTATGGCACTGAGCCCCTTGCGCTGGTATAATTCCTCTTGTTCTACCAGACATATGTTTGAGAAGGAAGTCACTCCGTCCGCTGCTGGCTCCACCATCTTCCGGTACTCCGCCAAGAGGTCGCCATCCAGACTCTCGACCACAGCGTCCAGGGCCGCCGTGCGCCTTTCGGTGCACACCACCAGTGTCAGGGGTACCGTTGGCGGAGCATTCTCCTCGAGGGCCTCCTCCGGGTACAGGTATACCTGGGTGATGGTATTATCCGCCTGTCCCAGAAGGGACCCGATCTCCTGGGCAAGCCTGTACCGGAAGTAGCCTGTTGCCGTTGGCTCACCCTTCCTGATTAGTTCCAGGGCATCTTTCCTGCCAGTCTTGGCCTGGCAGTATATCAGAGCCTCCTTCAGCATCTCTCCCGCCGGCACCTTGATTCCTGCATACTCCAGGATGCTAGCCATTGTGTGAGTCCCCCTTTCAGGTCTCTCCCCTACTCGGCCCAATCCTGAGGTTATCCAAGGATCTCCTCTATCTCGTTCCTGTCTGCCTCCATGACGAAGTCGATCCCGCTGACCTCACTGGCGTGCCTGGTCAATGCAGCGATGTCGGACCGGTCCACGTACTCCAAGGCAAACTTCCTGCTGCCTGCCATAAGCTGCTTGAGGCCTTGGGAAAGCCTCTCGCAGAACGTGAAGAGTCCAATGGCACCCGCAGGGAGTTCCGCAAACCGGTCGTTGCCCACTAGCTGCCTCAGCTCCGTGGCCGTGACGAAGACCTCCTCCTTGGACCTCCCGAAACGTTCAACATACACGGGGAGACGGCCCTCGTCGATGCTCCTGCCAATTGTCTTGCCCACCATGGCCGCGGCCAGTGGCGCCCGGGCCATTCCAATGGCCTTCACGTATGGGGCCCCCAGGGCAAGGCCCTTGAACATCTGGTCCTCCATGACGAAGCCCCCGCCAAACACCAGGTGCGGCACGTACTCGCCCTTTGCCGCCAGCCTGTCACAGAACTCCCGCGCTAGAGAATGCATCTCTACCGGTGGCACACCCCACTCGTTCATCATGCGCCAGGGGCTCATTCCTGTCCCGCCCCCAGCTCCGTCCACCGTGAGTACATCCACCCCCGCCATGGAGCAGTACTTGACCGCCCGGGCCATATCCGCGGGCCTGAAGGCCCCCGTCTTCAGAAGCACGCACTTGGCCCCGGCCTTCCTCAGATCCTGCACCCGCCTGATGAAGCCCTCAGGCTCAACCATGCCGACCCTGGAGTGGCGCTCGAACTCCTTGAAGGCACCCCGCTTGAACCCCTCAATGACATTGGGATCCTCCGGATCGGGCAGCACCACGTATCCCCGGCTCTTGAGCATCTTGGCCTTTTCCAGGTCGGAGATCTTTACCTCGCCACCGATGTCCTTCGCCCCCTGGCCCCACTTCAGCTCCACGCTGGTCACGCCGAGTTCCCTGATGCCGAACTCCTGCACTCCGAGGCTGGTGTCTTCGACATTGGCCTGGAGCACCACATCGCCGTAGCCGTCCACCTGCCAGTCTTTGAAGAGCCGGACACGCCTGGCCAGCTCTGGGCTCCTTGCCACCTTCCCGTTACGGATCTCGGACTGGGGGTCCATGCCGCAGATGTTCTCGCCTATGGTGACAACGATACCGGCCAGGGCTGCCCCGATGGCCAGGCCCTCCCAGTTGACACTGGCGATACGTGTGGAACCCATTCCCGAGACAACCAGAGGCAACCTGGTTTTAATGCCCTCTCCCTTACCCATGCGTGCCTCCACGTTAACGGAGGGGAAGATGGCCTTGTCGCTGTCGGGTTCCACTCCAACGGCGCCCACCGTGGTGCCCATGATGGAGAAGTGAGAGTAGTCCAAGGGGTAGTTCTTCTCCGAGGCCGTGCTGATAAGCCCAAACGGTTGAGGGTATATAACCTCATGACCCCGGTAGGCGGACTTGCCCACCTCGCACATCCCAATGCACCCATCTATGCATGTGGCGCACATGCCGCTAAGAGAACTGATCGAATCCACGGTGCGATTCTTGGTCAGGCTTGCAGCACTTGCGTTGATTCGAGAAAAACTCATGGGTCGCTTCTCCTTTCGGTCGTAACGATCTCTGTGGGCTGTCTCTCACAGGCAACGCACGGGTCCATATAGCACATGGCATGCTCGAAACGTTCCAGGCATGCCACAGGCAGGTTGAGACAGGCATTGCACACAGGCTCGCTCTCTTGCGGGCCTTGGCACCTGGCTTGGCACGCAGGACAGACGTACATGCAACCACCGCATAACCGGCAATCCTCCGATTTCTTGTCAAACGGCGTCAGGACTCTTCGATCTGCTCCCCGGTGACCAAAATCGATGGCCTTGCCCTGCATCTGTTCGGCGCACATTCTGACACAAAGCCCGCAGAGAATGCAGTCCTCGTTCCGAGGCTTGAAGCGGACCTCAGTAACGTGATGCTTTGAGGCGAGATCCTGGATGGTCTTGGATGAGGGGCAGGTCGCCAGGTACAGTTCCAGAAGCATCTTCCTCCTCATCATCACTCGTTCAGAGTGCGTCCTGACCACAAGGCCCTCTTCTACCCTGTGAATGCAGGATGAGACTAATCTCGGCCTCTCCGGCGGGCCTACCTCCACCAGGCAAAGCCGGCATGCCCCGTATGGGCTCAGGCCATCAAGGTAACAGAGGGTCGGTATCTCGATCCCATAGAACCGAGCTGCCTCCAGTATCGTCATGCCCTCATCCACACCAACCCTAAGACCGTTCAGCGTTATTTCCAGCATTCAAATACACCCCTGCTTCTAGGATGCTCCCGCCAAAGAGTGCCGGTTGTCTTGTTCTTCTTCGTCATCTTGCTGCACGTCACACCGCAGGCAACGGGACGCCTCATTACACGCGACTTCCTCGGAGTACGCCATTTCTACCTCCCGGAAGCCCCTGATTCGTTCACTCAACGGGATCTTCCCTGGAGCATAGCGATCCAGCGGAGTCTGGATGATCTCCGACCGGAACTGGCGTACGGGCTCTTCGTCATCTCCCCACAGCACACCGTCACCCCCCAGGTACTTGTCAATTGAGGCTGCTGCTATCCTGCCCTGGGCTATGGCATCAATGGCCATGGCTGGACCTGTAACACAATCACCGCCGGCAAACACCCCCGCTACCTGAGTGGAGAGACTACGAGAGTCAACAGCAATCGTCCCGTTTCCAGCTATCGACACGGTCTTGCGGACAGTATCTGGAACATCCGGCGCCTGGCCGATGGCCCGGATAACAACATCCACAGGAAGGTGAAACTCCGTGCCTGCTTCCGCCACCGGGCGCCTCCTTCCGGTCTCGTCGAAGTCCCCCAGTCCCATACGGACACACTCGATGGCCCTAACCTTATCGTCACCCAGTATTCGCACTGGCGCAGTCAACTGTGTGAGGTGTATTCCCTCAGCCAGTGCGTCAGCGATCTCCTCTTTCATCGCTGGCATGTCTTCCTGCCGGCGCCTGTAAAGTATGTGTACCACACGAGCGCCCTTTCGCAGGGCAACCCGGGCCGCGTCAATGGCTGCGTTTCCTCCCCCTACGACTGCCACCGCTTTGCCGTCGACGTCCACCTGATGCCCCAAATTGACGGCCCGAAGGAATTCGACGCTGGAGAGGACACCCTCCAGCCCCTCCCCGGGGATCCCCATATCCCTGTCCTTATGGGCACCTATGGCCAGGAATATGGCCTCGTAACCATCCTCCCTCAGGTCTTGGAGAGTGAAGTCCCTGCCAAGCGCCGAGTTCATCCTCATCTTGACCCCTGAGTTCCTGATGGCCTCGATGTCAGCATTGAGAGAGTCCTTGGGCAACCGGTAATCGGGGATCCCTAGGGCCAGCATGCCGCCGGGCACCGGAGAGGACTCGAATACCGTTACCTGGTGGCCTTTCCGGCCTAGATAGAAAGCAGCGGTCAGCCCGGCTGGCCCAGCCCCGATGACCGCTACCTTCTTGCTGCTCTTAATGCCTGGAACCCTCGCGGGTCTTTGGCCATTACTCACGGCGTAATCGGCGGCAAAGCGCTTCAACGCCCTGATGGCTACCGGCTTATCTATCTGCTCTCTCCGGCACCTAGACTCGCAGGGATGATGACACACTCTCCCGCAGACAACAGGGAAGGGATTATTCTTTTGAACTGTCTCGTAGGCTTCAATGAACTCACCATGCCTGATCTGGTCGACGTAAATTGGCACATCCACACCCGCGGGGCACGAATTCTGGCAAGGGGACCGGAAAAGGGACTCACACACCGTCGCTCGGCAAAACTTGTGTCTTATGTGCTCCAGGTACTCCTCCCTGAAGTACCGGAGACTGCTGAGAACAGGGTTTGGAGCTGTCTGGCCGAGCCCGCATAGAGATGTATCCTTGACGGTGAGGGCTAATTCCTCAAGGAGATCCAGGTCTGACTCCACTGCCCTGCCTTGAGCAATCCGGTCCACGATCTCAAGCATGCGCTCGATTCCCACACGGCAGGAAAAGCACTTTCCGCAGGATTCACTCTTGAGAAAACCCAGGAAATAGCGGGTCACATCCACAATACAGGTATCCTCGTCCATTATGATCATGCCGCCCGAGCCAATGATGGAACCCGCCAGAGCCAATTCTTCAAAATCTATATGAAGGTTCAGTTTGTCCGCTGGGAGACACCCGCCAGAGGGGCCACCGGTTTGAACTGCCTTAAACCGTTTCCCCTTCTTCGTTCCGCCACCAATGTCGAAGATGACATCACCGAGTCTGGTCCCAAAGGAAACCTCTATGAGCCCAGCATTGAGCACCTTTCCCACCAGGCAGAATATCTTCGTGCCTCCTGATTTCTCCGTCCCGAGACTGCGGTATGCGCCGGCCCCCCTCTCCACGATGATGGGAACATTGGCCAGGGTCTCCACGTTGTTAATCACAGTGGGCTTGCCCTTGAAACCCGATTCGGAAGGGTAGGGAGGCTTCTGTCGCGGTTCGGCAACTCCTCCCTCAGCGGCGCGAATCAGGGCTGTCTCCTCACCGCAAACAAAGGCACCAGCTCCTTTGCTTATGGTCAGGTCAAAATCAAACCCAGACCCGAGGATATCCTTCCCAACAAGGCCAAGATCCTGGCACTGTTGGATAGCGTGCTGGATCTTGGCTACCGCAGTGGGATACTCTGCCCTTACGTAGATTATCCCATTGCTCGATCCTATGGCGAAGCCTGCTATCAGCATCCCTTCCAAAAGCGCGTGAGGGTTACCTTCCAGGATGCTACGATCCATGAAGGCTCCTGGGTCTCCCTCGTCAGCATTACAGATCATGTATCTTTCCTTCTCGAGCTGCTTTCGTGCGATATCCCACTTCAGCCAAGTGGGAAACCCTGCTCCACCTCTTCCCCGAAGGCATGCCTCTTTCATCATAGCGATAACCTCTTCAGGGTTCATTCCCGCCAGCACGCGAGAAAGAGCGTGGTACCCGCCCCTGGCAATGTAGTCGTAGATGTCAACGGGGTTCGTATGCCAATTGGCTTCCAGGAGCATGCGTGTTTGCCTGCTATAGAAGGGAATATCCCTGGCACGGGGGATAATCCGACCCGTAACGGGATCCGCATATACCAGGCGATCCACTACTTTGCCAGCAATGATCGCCTCCAGCAATTCTTCCACGTCATCCGGGGTCACCTTGCAGTACAGGACCTCATCATGCATGGCCATGACCGCTGGCGCCTGCTCACAGAAGCCGAGACATCCGGTGACCTTCAAGTCAACCTTGTCACTAAGTCCCTTCTTGTCGATGATGTTCCGGAAACTCTCTGCAAGCCCCAAGGAGCCGCAAACCGTACAGCCGGTGTCGCCACACACCGTCACGCAGGGTTTCCGAGTATCTAGACGAGTCTTAAGGCAATCTGCCAACTCAGCCAGGTCGCCTGGTGCCAAGAGTCTTCTTGGTGTGACGCTCATCAACGGTTCTCCTTTCATGTGGCTCCAACGGTCACGGCTTCTCGCTTGACGGAGTCTAACACCTTCTTCACCTCGTCAGGAGTCAGGTTACCGTAGTGCCTGCCATCCACCACCACCACGGGAGCAAAGGCGCAGCATCCAAGGCAGTTTACAGACTCTAGTGAGAACTCACGATCCTCAGTCACCTCGCCCACGCGTATTCCCAGGTTCTTTGTGATCTCCCTGGACACCCGCTTGGCTCCGCGGACGTGACAAGTCGTCCCTGTGCATACGACTACCTGGTGCTTCCCGCGGGGTACAAGTGAGAAGTAGTTGTAGAAGGTTGCTGTGCGGTAGATCTCACTCAGGGGAACCCCTGTCTTCCTGGCAAGGGCCCTCAGTGCATCCTCGGGCAAGTAACCGCAGTCTTCTTGAATGTCCTGAAGGATGGACACAAACCCATGGCCATTCCGCTTGATACTCTCCTCCAGGAGAGTTTCCAGACACTCACACTGATGTGACATGCTGATCCTCCCTTACAGGGAATGCATCCGAGTCAGACAATTGGGCTGAGGGCAGGAGACTACCCCCCTTAGACTGTACAGGAAAGCCTGTAAAAAAGGCATGTAAAAAGGCAGGTCGCACATAAGAGAGTCATAAAAAAGGGGGTATAAGTGGCCCGCACTGGAGACACTATTGCGATGCTGTGGCGGAACCTGGGCTACCATCCCCGTAGTGTGTTCCAGGCCCCAGGGGCTACGACGCCTGGATCCAGTGACTAGGATGCAAGAGGGCCCGAGGAACACAGTAAGCGCAGGGCCTGGGCTAATGGAGAGCCCTTAACCTGGAGGGTGGCCAAGAGGCCAGGATATGAAGGTCGTACTTGTCGCCCATGCTCAGAACGGCAGCCGAAGCGGACCATCCGGTCGTACGAGGTAACTTCCTGCCCCGCACTCGGGGCACTTCTCCGGTTCACACAGGGTACTTTCAAGCCCACGTATATTCTATCCCCTCCTTCTGGAAAGCAGCCTACTCACCCTTGTTCATCCCTCTTCGCCCTGCGGGCAAGTTCCTCAAGGACGTCCTCGGCCTTGTATCCCAAGACGCTCAACAGCACCATGCAGTGGTACCAGAGGTCAGCAACCTCCCACACCAAGCCCGGGGCTCCCTCCTCTTTGGCGGCCAGGACTACCTCAAAGGCTTCCTCCGAGACCTTCCTCAGTATGGCCTCCGGTCCCTTCCCAGCCAGGGCTGCCGTGTAGGACCCCTCGGGCTTCTTCATCACCCGGCTCTCGATTACCCCGCCCAGCTTCAGGAGGATGCCGGGGGATGCACTACCCATAACCGGCCTGTGAAAGCAGCTGGTCTTGCCTGTATGGCATGCGGGCCCCTCAGGGGTCACCTCCACCAGTACCGCGTCCTGGTCACAGTCCATTGTGATGGACTGTACGTTCAGGTAGTTCCCGCTGGTAGCGCCCTTCAGCCAGGGCCCCCCCCTGGACCTGCTCCAGAACCAGACACGCCCTTCCCTGGCGGTTCTCTCCAGGAGCTCAGCGTTGGTATAGGCCAGCATGAGCACCTGTCCCGTGATAGCGTGCTGTACCACCACGGGGGTAAGTGTCCCCTGTTCAACCTCGCTCACAATCAAGCCTCCCCTCACCACGGGATACCCTAAGGACCTCCCCCAGGGATAAAACGCCTTCATAGAGAGCCCTTCCAATGACAACCCCGGTCAGGTTAGGCAGCCCCGCGAGGTCCCGCAGGTCTTCAAGCCTGGTGACACCGCCCGATGCTATCACCCTCAACCCGGAGCGTACCAGGATGGCCAAGCCTGCAAGATCCGGACCCTCCATGGTGCCATCCCGTTCTACCGCGGTGGCCAGTACCTCCCTGACCCCCTGCTCCAGCAGGGTTTCAGTAGCCTCCTTCAATGAGAGGCCGTGCTCCTGGGTCCAGCCGGAAACCACCACCCGGTCCTCCCTGTGATCAAGGGCGACTACCACCCTGTCCCCGAACCGGTCCAGGCACCAGCAAAGAAGGTCCCTGGACCTCAGCGCGGCGGTGCCCATGACGACCCTCCACACCCCGGACCCAAACGCCTCCTTTACCGCCTCCCTGCTCCTCAAGCCCCCCCCCAACTGCACGGGGACCGTCACGGAGTCGACGATGCGCCTGACAGCATCGGAATTTGGCTTCCCTCCCAGGGCACGATCCAGGTCCACCAGGTGGAGGGCTCCGGCCCCTTCTTGCTCCCACCGGAGGGCGGCGTCCAGGGGATCTTGGTGGTAGACCCTGCTCTCCTCCGGCCTGCCCTTCAGGAGCCGGACGCACTGGCCTCCCATAATGTCAATGGCCGGCAGCACCAGCATGTTCACGACAGCACGCCCTTGGTTGACAGCGCCCTCCCGCTGAGCCTGGGATCGGGTGAGACAGCCTGGGAGAGAGCCCGCCCAAAGGCCTTGAAGGCAGCCTCGCCCACGTGGTGTGCATCGTGACCCGCCAGCCTCCTCAGGTGGATGGTGGCCTCGGCCCTGCGGGAAAAACCCAGGAAGAACTCGCGTAAGAACGCATTGACCCCCAGGTCCCCCACAGGCCCCAGGTCGTAGTTGCAGTAGGACCTTCCCGACAGGTCCAGGGCCACCTCCACCAGGGCATCGTCCATGGGCACCACCGAGTGGCCGAACCTGGACAGGCCTTGGCCCTGGCCCACAGACCTCCTTATGGCCTCTCCCAGTACGATCCCAAGGTCCTCTGCTGTGTGGTGCCCGTCAGGGTCAAGGAACACCTCGGCCTTGAGCTCGAGGTCAAACATGCCATGCCTTGAGAGGGTATCCAGCATGTGACCGAGAAAGCCTCCAACCTCAACACGGGACTCGCCATTACCGTCCAGGTTGATCCGGAGATGAATGGACGTCTCCCGTGTGGTCCTCTTGTGCTCCACTTCGCGCAACAGGTTCACCGCCTCTCCCCGATGGCCTTCATCAAAGCCCGGCCAGCGTGTGACCCTCGCTCTGGATAAACCCCTTTACCCTCGCGATGACGTCCCCCAGCTCGCGGGCCTTCACCTTGTAGCTGGCAGGGTTCGCCACCAGCCTGGCAGTTGTGGTGCCGGCGTTGGCCACCACCCTGAGGCCGTTTTCCGCCAGGGTCTTCCCTGTGGCCGTTATGTCGAATACCATTTCCGCTAAACCCACCCGGGGTGCCAGCTCCGCCGCTCCGTGTACCTTGATGATGTGGTGACTGGCCCCCTGGCTCTCCAGGAACAGCGAGGCGATCCTGGGGAACTTGGTGGCCACCCTCAACCCAGGCCTTGTCCAGTCAAAACCCTGATCCACCCATTCGGACACTGTGGCCAGCACAAAACGCCCGGCCCCGAACCCAAGGTCCAGCACCTCGTATACCTTGGGGCCCATCTCGATGAGGGTATCCTTCCCGCAGATGCCGAGGTCAGCCGCCCCATACTGTACGTAGACGGGAACGTCCGAGGGCCGGGAGAAAAGGAACCTAAGTCCCTTCTCGGGAATCTCCAGTAAAAGACGCCTCCCGTCCTCCTGGGGGCAGGGCACCCCCGCTGACCGGAGAAGCCTCAACGTGCCATTCATGAGGCGTCCCTTGGGCAGGGCATAGGTAACAAGATCCAACCGCCTCACCCCTAGTGGATACTGAGAGAGAACCCACTCAGGGCACCCTCCGTCGATATCTTCGAAATGGCCTCCACGTTATAGGCAAAGCCCACAGCCGCCTCCGCAGCACCGATCCGGCCCAGGAGATCGTCGTACCGTCCCCCGCCAGCAACGGGCTCGCCAAGCCCCCTTATGTACACGTCAAATACCAGGCCTGTGTAGTAGTCCAGGTCCCGCAGGAGACCGAGGTCAACGAAGACACTCTCACAAAGCCCCATGGCCCCGAGGCGCCCGTAGGTCAAGCGGAGGGCCTCCAGGTGAGGCTCAAGCAAACTGCCCTGCCAGGCCTTCAAGGCCCTGTCCAGGGCATCCCCGTCTCCCCGGGTATCAAGGAGGTCCTGGAAGGAGCGGGCAAGCCCCCCCCCGGCGGCACCCAGGAGTCGCTCAAGGGATACGAGATCCTTGCCAGAGAGGGCCTGGACGGTCCTTCTAAGGGTGTCCGGGGTCAATCCCGCCTGGTCCAGCCAGGCCCGGAGCACGCCGGCATCCCCCAAGGCCACGTGAACCTCCCGGACCCCCACAGCCTGTAGTCCCTCCAGCGCCACGGCAATGCACTCGGCATCAGGATCGCCGTGCGGAGACCCGATGTTCTCCACCCCGGCCTGGGGCGTCTCCCGCATGCCAGAGGTCCCCCGGCGAAACACTGAACCGAAGTAAGAAAGACGCAGCGGTCTCGGCTCGCAGGCCCACTGGCCTGTGACCATGCTGGATATGGCCGCGGTGAAGTCCGGCCTCAGGCAAAGCACCCTCCCCTGGTGGTCAATGACCTTGTAGGAGGACTCCATGAGCTGGGGCCCTGCAACGGGTTCAAGATCTTCAGCCGGTTGCAGCAAGGGCACCTCAATCTCAGCGAAGCCCCACCGGGCAAAGACCTCCGCCAGCCGCTGGCATATCCTTCTCCTGGCCCTGGCCTCCTGGACCGTAGGCTGCACCATTCACTCCACCCCCGGGGACTTTAGCGCTTTACCATAGTAAAGTCACCAGCGACTGCATTGTATACCCCTTTACCGGGATCCGTCAATAGCATGACTTGCATCATACACGACTTGACATTATAGTAGCAGCATGGCCTGGTGTCTTGAAATCTACAACAATGGTGTCATGCACCCAAAACCTTCTCCAAGATTGACTGATCCCGGCCACCCGGATATATTATCCACAACAACCGGCGTCGCTTCGCTCCGACCCGGCCGGAAACTCCGGAACAGATGGCCGGTTCACCGGAATGCACAGTTGAAGCAAGGTTTAAACAGCTTCTGAATGAGATCTGTATAGATATGGATATTGACGTAAGGTGATGCAGGAGGTATCAAAGTTGGTTGAACAAACAAATGATTTGAGCCACCTAACCGAGGTCATCAAACGGCGGTACAACCGTTCAGCGCTATACTATGACTGGCTGGATCGGATGATTGACGATGGGTTGAGAAAAAAAGCGTTAGGCTTTGCCAAAGGGAAGGTATTGGAGGTGGGTGTGGGTACCGGAAGGAATTTGCCCTATTACCCGGCGGACTGCGAAATTACCGGCATTGATTTTAGTCCAGGAATGCTGGCTAAGGCGAGAAAAAGGGTCCACCAGAGCGGTGCCCAGGTAACCTTACTTGAAATTGATGTTCAGCAAATGGATTTTCCCGATAATACTTTTGATACAATAGTGTCCACCTGCGTTTTTTGTTCGGTTCCAGACCCTGTAAAAGGGTTGACTGAAGCACGCCGGGTGTGTAAGCCTGATGGCCAGATTATCCTACTGGAACATGTACGAAGCGAACATCCTGTTTTAGGAGCGTTAATGGACTTACTTAATCCGCTGACCCTGTACATGATAGGTTCTAGTATCAACAGGCGGACAGTGGAAAACATTCAAAAAGCCGGGATAAAAATCACCAGCATCGAAGACAGGTTTGGTAAAATATTAAAACTGATTGTGGCAACTCCTTAGGTTAGCCAATCAGCCCTTTGTCCCATCGGCCATCGGACATGTTATTCCACTCACAGAAGCCCCGATGCAATGAGCAACGCCTATTTGATTCCACTGCAAAAACCCCCGGCCGGTCCGGATGGAAGACGGAGACAGAGGAATTTACGGGGTGAACGTCGAAGCAATATAAAGTAATTGGAGGAGGTGTGGGCAATACATCAGTAGCTGTCCATGCCGGAGCAGTTTGACGGTAATTGTCTGCGAATAGATGGCGGGTTTGTATTAGGTCAAGATGCGCCCTCCGGGCGCATCTTGGTTTGATAGGCGGGAGTGAATGAGAAGGTCTCAAGCCTCGAGGTCAGAGAGGACACGTGCAAGGTGAGAGTCCTTGACGAGGCGCCCTTCATGGAGGGCGGCATCCAGTAGGCAACCGCGAGTGAGGCGGTTAATGAGCCTAGGGAGGCCCTTGGAGTGGGCATGGATCTTGTCGATGACTTGCTGGGTGAAAAGGGGCTGGTCACAGCCGGCTGTCCGAAGTTGGTGGTGGATGTAGTCTTGGGTTTCGGGCGGGGCGAGTCCTCCGAGGTGGAATGTTAGCCGAAGGTCTGCTTCATCCTTGAGCCTTTGCCACACGGTGCTGGCTTTGTTCTCCTTCAAGGCTCCCCGGATATGTTCCCTGTAGGGCTCGATGGCCTTAAACCTCACGGACCGTGCCAAAGGGTCGTGAGTAAATGGCAAAGCCTCCCGTATAAACCGCATCCACTCCTCAGATAACGGCTGCTCGCGGGTGAACCCGGCTTCTTCGGCACTCCGAATGTATCTCCTGACCGCATTCCTGTCTATTCCCAGGCTCGATGCTATTCTCCGAATCCCACTTCCCGCTTGCCAGTGAAGGTAAATCTCAATGAGATCGTGGCAGCGAAATCCCTCCGCGCCATTCCGGCGCCTCCTCCTTTTTCTCTTTTGTCACCAGAATGGCTGCATTCTTCGCTGCGCTCCACGACCCCCTGTGTGGGTGAATTACTTGACACCGACAGTAGGTGAATTACTTGACTCTAGGGTGGGTGAATTGCATGACCGTTAACAAGCGCTTCAGGGTATTTTCCAGCAGCCGGCGAGCGGTGAGGTGGAATAGTTCCTCGCACTGCCCGGTTGTGAAGCGACAGGCTTTACCGGGAGCGACTTTTCGTAAGAAGTTTAGTATCCTGGCTTACTAGGACCCACGACGACAACCTTCTGACCGCAGGGAGACAAAAGCCCTTTGAAAAAAAAGACTTTTCGCCAGGGGGTCGAATCCTAGTCTAGAAGGTCTGACCATGGTAAGGTAGCGGTATACCTCAAGCCTGGCCGGTGGCAATGGGCGAACCTGGTGCTATGCCGCCGAAAGGGCTCCAGCACGCCAATCACACTGGGATACCATTCATCCGGGGGAGGCAAGGCTAATGGGTTACGGTTATAATGGCAAGGTATTGCGGGTGGACCTGACAGGCAGGAGGTGGGAGGTGGAAGAGTATCCTGAGGCCTTCTACCGCACCTACTTCGGAGGCCACGGTTTTACCTCCTACTGGCTCATGAAGAGGCTGAGGCCCGGCGTCGACCCACTGGGCCCGGATAATGTTCTGGTCTTCGCTCCTGGGTTGCTGGCTGGGTCTAACCTGGCGGGAACCTGCCGGAACAGCGTCGCCGCCAGGTCTCCCCTCACGGGAGCCTACGGGACCTCAGAGGCAGGAGGGTTCTTCCCACAGGCCCTGAAGCGCACCGGCTACGATGCCCTCGTAGTGGAGGGCAAGGCTGACCAGCCTGTCTATCTATTCATCTCTCCCGGGACAGTGCAAGTCAGGGATGCCACTCACCTCTGGGGACAGGAGCCCAAGCTTGTCCAGCAGGCCATCAGGGACGAACTCGGGGATGGCCAGGTAAGGGTGGCACAGATAGGCAGGGCTGGGGAGAATCAGGTGCGATACGCCAGCGTGGTGAATGACCTCAGGCACTTCGCCGGGCGAACCGGGATGGGCGCTGTGATGGGCTCCAAGAACCTGAAGGCCGTAGCCGTCAAGGGTGAGGGTAGGCTGTCCATGGCCGACCCCCAGCGTGTCCAGGAACTCGCCCGGTTCATGTCGGAAGAAGCCCCCAAGAGAGTCCCAAGGTACTATGACACTGGGACCGCTGGCTCCATCCTGATACTCAACGCCGCAGGAGGCCTTCCCACCCGCAACTTCCGCACAGGCTACTTCGAGGGCGCCCAGGGCATCTCCGGGGAGATGCTCAGGGATAAGCTGCAGGTTACCCGGCAGAGCTGCCACGGCTGTCCCATCAAGTGCAAGGGCGTTGTGGCTTCCCAGGGCAAGTACCCAGTGGATCCCGATTACGGGGGGCCGGAGTACGAGACAATGGCCGCCCTGGGGTCCAACTGCGCCGTGGATGACTTGGAGGCCGTGGCCAAGGGCAATGAGATGTGCAACAGGTACTGCCTGGACACCATCTCCGCAGGCGTCACCATTGCCTTCGTCATGGAGTGCTTCGAGCGAGGCCTTCTTGACAGGGACTCCATGGGAGGCCTGGAGGTGCGCTTTGGTGACTCCAAGGCCATGCTCCAGTGTATCGAGATGATTGCCCAGAGAGAGGGTTTTGGCGACCTCATGGCCCGCGGGATAAAGGCGCTCTCCAGGGAAATCGGGCAGGGCTCCGAGGAATTCGCTCATCACGTGAAGGGACAGGAGACACCCCTTCACGACCCCAGGTTTAAAAAGGGACTTGCTCTGGGCTACGCCGTTTCCCCCACGGGTTCTGACCACTGTCACAACATCCACGACACCATGTGGAATGCCAGTATCGACCCGCTGAAACCCTTCGGCATCCTCGAGCCCATCCCCGAGGGAGAGATGTCAGCCCGGAAGGTGCGCCTGGCCTACTACGTGACCAACTGGAACCACTTCGCCAACTGCGGGCTGTGTACCCTGACACCATGGCGCCCGCTGGAGGCGGTTGAACTGGTAAAGGCAGTGACGGGCTGGGAGACTAGCGTGCACGAGCTCCTTAAGGTTGGGGAGCGGGCCCACAACCTGGGCAGGCTCTTTAACCTCAGGGAGGGCTTCGGGCTGGCCGGTGACACCCTGAACTACTGCTTCCTGAAGCCCATTGAATCGGGTCTGCTCAAGGGTTCCGTCATCATCCAGGAGGAGTTCGACGACGCCCTGCGGTTGTTCTACGAGATGTCTGGCTGGGATCATGAGGGAGTGCCCACCAGAGGGAAGCTGGCGGAACTGGGCATTGAGTGGGCAGTGGACTGAAGGAGGAGAGATTCTTGGCGAAGGGACGGATGCCGGTGGGCACAGTCTTCAAGGGCGGTTACACCACCTACGGTATTCCCCTGGGTATTCTCATGCTGGAAACGGTGTTCCCGAGGATCCCTGGGGATGTGGGCAATGCGGGGACCTTTCCTTTCCCCGGGAGATATCACGTAGTCCCGAGCCCCGGAAGGATACCGGGGTCCAACGACGACTCACTGGAGCCCCTGGTACATGGGGCACGGCTACTGGAGTCTGGCGGGGTAAAGGCAATTGCCGCTGGCTCGGAGCGCCTGGCGGTGCACCAGGATGAGCTGCGGCGCGCGGTGAGTGTGCCTGTGTTCACCTCCAGCCTTCTCCAGTTGCCCCTGGTGCTGCAGGCACTGAACCCTAGGAAGAAGGTAGGAGTCCTCACGGCTGCCAGGGACCAGCTCACAGGGGAGCACCTCCGCTCGACCGGGCTAGACCCAGGGGATGCGCGCCTGGTGATACAGGGGCTCGAGAACACCTCCGAGTTCGCCCGTAGCGTGCTGGAGGACCGCCCCGAGGCAGACTTCGGGGCCATCCAAGCCGAGGTGGTCAGCGCTGCCAGGGAAATGACGGGCAAAGAGCCTGAAATTGGCGCTTTCCTGTTTGAATGTGCCAGCCTCTGCCCCTATTCCCGGGAGGTCATGGCCAAGACCAAAAGGCCGGTATATGACCTTGTCACCCTTTGTTCCATGGTCTACCACTCAGTCATCCAGCGCGACTACACCTCGGGCGGCGGCACCTCTGGGGGGGTGATGGTATGAGCGAGAGGACAAGGGGTGGATACACCACCTATGGCCAGGTAGTGGGGATCCTCATGCTGGACACCCGTTTCCCGAGGCTACCCGGGGACATAGGCCACGCCTCAACCTGGCGCTACCCCGTGAGGTATCACGTGGTCAAGGGGGCTCTCCCCAGCCGCGTTATGGGGTATGAGCCGGATGCCAGCCTCATCGAGCCCTTCATCGAAGGCGCCCGGGAACTGGAGGCGCAAGGGGCAAGGATAATAACCACCAGCTGCGGGTTCCTGGCACCCTTCCAGGAGGACCTGGCCGGGTCCGTGTGCGTGACCGTGGCCACCTCCAGCCTCCTGCAGGTTCCCCTGGTCTCCAGGATGATAGGACCGGACCAGCGGGTCGGCATACTGACGGAGCGCTCCCAGTTCATGTCCGATGTTCACTTCGAGAAGGTAGGCTTCACCACCAGTACCGTGCCAGTCGTCACCGGGGGCCTGCCGGAGGGCTCCCGGTTCGCCACGGCCTTCATCGGGAACAACCTGGAACTGGAGTATGAAACCCTGGAGCAAGAGATGATAGAGGGAGCCAAGGCCCTGATACGAGAAAACCCCGGCATAGGGGCCCTGGTTTTTGAATGCACCAACATGGTGCCCTTCTCCGCCGCGGTCCAGAGGGCTACCGGCCTTCCGGTTTTCGATGTTGTCACACTGGTGGACTGGTGCTTCGCCGCCCACAGAGGCCTGGTGGGGCCTTGGGGTTCGCCCGTGGACACCAGGAACAGGTGGTAGCATTCCAAAGCGGCAAGGTTCGTGAGGGAGGTAATGATCAATGCTTCTGTACGATGAGATGCTCAAGAAGGCCCCTGAGAGCCTGAAGAGGCCTGTCACCTGGCAAACGGCAGGCACCAAGGCCCTGGGCAAGCTGGTAATTGGCTGCGGGGTAGCCAGAACCGCCGGAGAAGAGGCCCGGAGACTTGGGGAGCCCAGGGCGCTACTGGTCACCGACAGCACCCTGTCCAGCCTCCACGTAGTTGACGTAATCGTGGAGGCGCTGGAGTCCTCAGGGGTCAACGTGGATGTGTTCAGCCAGGTTGAGGCCGAACCCAGGATTGAGCTGGCAGGCGAGGCCGGGGAAATGGCCCGGAGGCACCAGTACGGCACGGTGGTGGCCCTGGGGGGCGGCAGCGTCATTGACACTGCCAAGGCCGCGGCGATGCTCGCAACAAACCCCGGGGAGATCTTCGAGTACATCAGCGGGAAGGGTTTCGAAGGTCCAGGCCTGCCCCGGATCGCCATCCCGACCACCTCGGGAACGGGGAGCGAGGTCAGCAACTCCTTCGTCTTCAGCAGGGAGGGAAGGAAGGTGTTTTCCGCGGACGCGCTGCTCTTCCCTGACGTGGCCCTCATAGACCCCATCATGACCAGCACCATGCCTCCCAGGGTAACGGCGGGCACGGGCCTGGACGCGCTGTGCCACGCAGTGGAAGGGCTCGTGCATCCCAAGGCATACCCCATCGGGGACGCCCTGAGCTGTAAGGCCATTGAGTTCGTATTCAACTACCTGCCCAGGGCAACCCGGGATGGCTCCGACATCGAGGCGCGCTACCACATGTCGTGGGCCTCCTCCCTGGGGATGATGTCGTACAACTGGACCGGCGGTCTTTACGCTCACAGCATTTCCTATGTTCTCACCCATCACCTGGGCATGGGCCACGGGATGGGTTGCGGGATCTCTCTGCCCTACACCCTCATGCTCAACATTGACTACATCAGGGAGAAACTGGTCTACATGGGCAGGGCCCTGGGGATGGCCGGAGACGCAAGTAATCTGCCGGAGAGGGCCATCCAGCGCTCCTGGGAACTACTGGAGGAAGTCAACTTGCCCCAGAGCCTGGAGGAAGCCGGGGTTGAGCGCCAGTCCCTCAGGTCCTACGCTGAGGAGACCATGGAGCAGTACTACAGGCCATTCAATCCCAGGGATGTGGGTCTTTCCCAGGTGGAGCGGCTCCTTGAGAACATGTGGGAGGGAAGCCTCAAACCTGTGGAATGAAGGCGGGAGAACAAGATTCGGAGGTGGCACCATGGCAGGAAGAAAGCCCATCCGGGGGTTACTGGCAGCCAACATCACCCCCATGAACCGGGACGGCTCCAGGGTAGACCTGGAGGGCCTGGAACGCCTGTGTCAGACCCTTCTTGGGGAATGGGGAGTCGGCGGGCTGGTACCCCTGGGTTCAACCGGGGAGGGATTGCTCCTCACAGGTCAAGAGAGGGATGAGGTCATCAAGGTCGCTGTGAAGGTGGCCAGGGGCAAGGCCCCTGTGGTGGTGGGTACCACTGCCGTCACCACCACGCAGGTGATAGACTATTCCAGGCGTGCCGCCGAACTTGGAGCCGACGGTGTCCTGGTGGCCCCACCCCCCTATATCAAGCCGTCCGAAGAGGAACTGTTCCAGCACTACAAGAGGATCTCTGGTGCAGTGGACATCCCCGTTGTCCTTTACAACAATCCCAAGAGAGTGGGCGTCGATATCCATCCTGAGCTCGCAGCCAGGCTATCGGGGGAGAAGAACATAAGGTTCATCAAGGAATCCACGGGTGATATCAAGAGGTTCACCCAGATCGCCATGCGGTCCGCACACACCTTTACAGTCCTTAACGGCAGTGACAGCACGCCCCTGGAGGGAGCCCTCTTGGGGGCAGGCGGCTCCATTTCAGGACCCGCCAACGTGGTAGGCAGGCAGCTGGCCAAGATACTCTCCATCCTCGCTGAGCACGGGGATATGGAAGATGCCATGACCATGTACGCCGAGATCACGCCCTTCCTGGCCTACCTGGAAGGCGCCAGGTACGTGGCAACCATGAAGGCGGCCACGGCCATGGTGGGGTTGCCAGCGGGGAGCCCCAGGGAACCGCTCCTTCCCCTAACCCGGGATGAGGCCCGGGCTCTCAGGGGCGTCATGGAGGGGTGCGGTCTCATCTAGGATTGGCGCTTAGACCCAGAAGTGCCGTTCCCCGGCTGGGCTGTAGTTCCAGCCGGGGAAACTGTGCTCGGCACTCAGCCGCAACAGGGCTCAGTCCCCCTCAGCCTGCCCAGGAAGATGGCGTAGGCGCACCCTACACCCGCTCGCACCCTCAGGGCGCCGGATGGGCAGTTCAGGGCGCACCCCCCGCACTCCATGCAGGCATCCCGGTCCTGGATGCTGGAATGCCCAGCGCCCAGGGAGAACACCCCGTGAGGGCACACCTCCAGGCACAGCCCGCAGCCTGTGCACTTCTCCTCATCCAGTTCAAGTGTTACAAATTTGGACAGGTACCTCAGACCCACCGGAACCTCCTCCTCGCACACTGGTATCATACAATCGCTCGTACTACCGCCCACACCACACCCAGAACCACCGCCACCGCTGTTACAGGCAGGGCTACCCCCATTTCCTCCAGCACGCCGGACAGTGAGGTGTACGTGGTGGAACCGGTGAAGTTCAGGGCCAGGAATGACGAAATCGCCGGGAGCACCAAGACGTAGGGGACGGAGGCCACCCAGTCCACCTCAGGGTAGCTACGGGCCGCATAAGCCAGGGCCCACAGGAGACCCAGGAGAGCGCCCTTAAAGGACAGTGCCCTTCCCGGTATGTAGGGTAGCAGCGCTGGGACAAACACTGAGCCAGCCAGGACGGCGCCAGCGTACGGTACCGCCCCCAGGAGCGCCCCGGAGAGCGCACCGGCGGGACTCACAGGCCGTTCCCTGAGCCACATCACCGCCAGGAGCACCAGGAATCCCGTAAAAGCCCACTTCCGGATGCCCATCACCTCCACCGGCGTCAGGACCACGCGGTCCCAGAATCCGAACCTGACACGTCTCATCTTGGGCGTAGCCTTCATGCCAGCCCGGAGGAACTCCGGGATGTCAGGAGCCCTCACCGGTCCGAAGACCACGCGAAACCCAGACAACCTGGACAGTTCATTGCTGTCCACTCCGGGGGCGCTGAGCTGGGGGAGCACCAGCGTGCGGTGAGTGACGATACGCTGCAACCCGCTTTCCATGATTCGCTGGTGGATCTCCCTGGCGTTGAAGGTGCCCTTCCCGGCGGAACACCACACGTTAACCCCCGCGGTCTCTATCACCAGCACCCAGGTATCCAACCCTGGCAACGCACTGCGAAGACGGTCAAAGCTCATCTTGTAGTTGGCTGATACGAGTACCGGTGAGTCCTCACCGGGATTGCCCACTGCGTACAAGCCCGGAGGCACGCGGCGTACAGGGCGTCCCAGGCGCCAGCGCAGGTTCCAGGAATCCAGGTGATCCCTCATGGTCATCCTGGTGGCGACCTGGGGTATCCGGGCACTTGCCCGGGAGATCCAGCCCGTGAGGTATCCCGGGTTCAGATCCTCAATGGACGCCAGGGGTTCCAGGGAAACGGATCCCCCGCAACACGATGAATTCTCGCAGGACTTCTGGCCCGTCAACAGCCATCCCCCACTTCCTCTGAGTTCTTCCCAAACCGTTTCATGGCCTCGGACAGGAGCACTACTGCCTCCATTACCTGGCTGTGTTTTTCCCGGGGAATGAAGCCGAAGACTCGAGTATAGTAGGCATTGCGCCCACTGTCCACCTGCTCCAGGAGTGCCCTGCCCCGGGGCGTCAGTGAGATGGACACGCATCGCCTGTCAGCGCGGTTTGTGGTCCTCCTGAGGAGGCCTGCCCTCACCATGGACTGGACGGTCCTGCTCAGGGTGCTGGGGTCCAGGCCCAGCCGGGCAGCCAGGTCACCCAGGGACACCGTCCCAGACTTACCGACCTCGAGAAGCACGTGGCACTGGGCCAGCGTCAGCCCGCAGCACTGGCAATCCGACCTCGACCATCCCACGGTGTGGCGCTCGATGCAGCGAAGGTGTTCCCTCAAGATGCGGATGGCTTCCTCCTCCATCCCGTTATCCCCCCCTCGAGTGGCGGTCCGCTTATGCTTGTATTATACATCCATTGGTGGCTCCAAGTAAATAGGAATGGCGTTTTCCAGGCGGAGACACCCTATGAGGGAACGCGGCATCACGGTGCCTGTCAAGGGGCAGGGGGAGGCGATGTAAATGAGGGGGGTTACTCCTGGGGATGGGTGTGATCTGGTTTCTCCATCCTATCCAGCACAAGCCTGTAGCCGTCCGCGCCGTAGTCCAGGAACCTCTTTATCCGGGAGATGGTGGCCGTACTCGCACCGGTAGCCCTTACGATGTCGTTGTAGCTCTTCCCCTTGTGCAGCATCTCGGCAACCTCAAGGCGCTGGGCCAGGGACCGGGTTTCCTGAACAGTGCATATGTCATAGAAGAACCGGTAGCACTCGTCAATGCTCTCCAGGGAGAGGACCGCCTGGAATAGACGGTCACTGGCCTTGTCCCTGATCTTGTCGTCAAACACCACGGCCATCCCCCCGGTGGTCTTTCCCTGCCAGTATATCACAGGGAAGGATTTCCTCCAAGGTCACCTTGTCCTCTCTCCATGATAGCCTTGACGCTGTTCTCATCGGGAGTGACGAAGATGGTGTGGTGATTACGGTAAAGAACCATGCCGGGCTTGGCGCCCCTGGGTTTCCATACATCCCGGCGCAGTGCGTAGTCCACCGGTACCTGGCTGCCCTGGCGCGCCCTGCTGTGGTATGCCGCCAGCATAGCTGCCTCGACCAGGTCTCCGTGGGAAACCGTCTTCCCCTCGCTCTTCAGGAGCACATGGGACCCCGGGATGTTCCGGGCGTGAAGCCACACATCCTCAGGAGACGCCAGGCGCATGGTTATGAAGTCGTTCTGGCGATTGTTCCTCCCCACGTAGATCCGGGCGCCGCTCCTGGACAGGAAACCAGGCACGCTCGGGGCGCCGGTGACCCTGGGAGCCCGCCTTACCGTGGCCTTTTTCCTGGCCGGGGCGCCCAGGTAGCCTTCGGCCTCCAGCTCCTCCAGTATGGAATCGGCCTCCTCGGGCGATCTCGCCTGGTCGATACAAAGAAGGGACTGCTCAAGGTAGGCCACCTCACGCTGGGCCTTCTCCAGCTGGACCTTGATGGCCTCCAGCCCCTTCTTGGCCTTGTTATACTTCCGGAAGTACTCCTGGGCGTTCTTCACCGGTGAAAGCCTGCTGTCCAGGGGAACCGTAGTCCAGGTGCCCGGGGACCCGAAGTCTTCCAGGCTAGCCTCGTTCCCGCCTGGGAGATGGTGAAGGTTAGCCATTATGAGCTCTCCGAACCTCCTGTACTCCGGCGCCTTCCTGGCCTCCAGGAGATCCTCCCGGAGGTTCGCCACCCGGCGCTCGGCCCTCTCCAGGGCAGCCTTCACTGCCCTCCTTGCCTTTGCCCTTCTTGTCTCCAGGGTCTGTTCCGCGAACCGGGTTAAGTAGTACGCGTCCAGCATGTGGTTGATGGAGGGGTACGTGTCCTTGTCCTTAGTGGGTTGCTCTAGGTGGGTGAGGTCAAAAGGCGCATAGCAGGTCATCTTCTGGTCATCGCCCCACACTATGGATGGCTTTGACGTTCCTTCTCTAACAGATACGGCCATCTCCCGGAGAAAAGCCGCAAGACAACCATACGTCTCAGGATCACCGGTGCAGCGGTGAACAGCCTCCCTGGCGGTAACCGGGCCCACGCCTGCAACTGCTGCCACCAGCCGTTGCGAATGGCCCCCTTCGCCCTGGGCCAACACCTGGGCCAGGGAGCCGGGGTCCAGATCGCTGGGGTCCATCTTGTCCTGGGATGGAGGCAGGGCGTACCTCTCACCGGGGAGCACCTGCCTGTGCCTGCTCATGCTCGGGGTGACCCGGCGAATCGCGTCTATTACGCTGCCGTTCTCGCCCAGGAGAATGATGTTCGAGTGCTTTCCCATGAGTTCCACTACCAGCCTTCTTCTGCCTCCCCCGGAGAGCTCGCTGGCCTCGAACTCCATCTCCAGCACCCGTTCGAGAACCCGGACCTGGGAGATGGCGGTCAGGCGTGCGCCCTCCAGGTGCTTGCGCAACAGAAGGCAAAAGGGCGGCGGGGAACCCTGTTGATCGTGATCACCGCTGGTGAGATAGATGATGGGATCCGCAGGGTGTGCCGAGATACGGAGTCTCTCGCGGGCACCTCGGTACAACAGCAGCGCGACCTCGAGGCTGGCCGGCTGGTATATCTTCTGGACCCGGCCGCCCAGGAGGCGTTCCTCCAGTTCGCGCCGGACCCCGGAGAGGGCTATGCCATCCAATCCCATATCGCTGCACTCCCGTGTCTTGTGCCGGGGCCTACCAGGAACCCTGGCACTGTATCCCAGGGCCACACCGGGCATATCCCCGGGCCGGATGGTTTCACCGGCTCCAGGGACGATGACCTGGGCAGGCCCGAAACGCCTCCCCGTGAAACCCTGAACGCATCAATTATATCACTCCCACGGTTCCCCGCGCCACGGCTGCCTGAGCCTCCAAGGGAGGTCTTGCCCTGGTTTCTGCGCCGGCACCCTATCCAAGCCCCCTGCTCCCCGGCGTCTCCAGGGGCACCCCTGCCCTGCACAGGGGACACTCCTCTGGCCTGTAACTGGGCAGGTCCAGGGAGACAAGGCACTGGTAGGGAACGGGGAAGCTGGGCTTGGGCCCCCTGCAGACGATGGAGGAAACCCCGGTGACCTCTGCACCCAGGGTGTTCAGGAGGTTCACGACCTCCAGGGCGGTCCCGCCGGTAGTGACCACACCTTCCGCCACCAGGACCCTCTCGCCTGGCGAAACCCGGAATCCCCTCCTGAGTACCATGATGCCCTCAACTCGTTCCGTGAACACAGACCTTACCCCGAGCGCCCTGGCTACCTCATGTGCAACGAGGATGGCACCCATGGCGGGGCCCACCACAACGGAGACACTCTTGTCCTTGTAGGGTTTGGCCATTTCCCTACCCAGGGCTTCCGCGAGGTCCGGGTGCTGCAGCGCCATGGCCATCTGGACATAGGTGTCAGCGTGAAGGCCCGATGTGAAACGGAAGTGCCCCCGCATGATGCCGCCCTTCTCTTCCAGGGTCTTCAGGAATCCCTCGTTCACCGCGTGCTCCCCCTTCTCATCGCTTCCTCTACCTGTCGTCTTAGCATCATGACCGCCTCCACGGGATCCGGTGCCTGCAGGATGGGGCGACCCACTACCAGCAGGTCAGCCCCGGAGGCAATGGCCTCCTCAGGAGTGGCCACCCTTTTCTGATCGTGAACATCGCTGGCCCGGGGGCGCACACCTGGGGTAACAAGGAGGAAATCGCTGCCAAAGGCATCCCGGAGGGCCTGCGCATCGGAGGGAGACGCCACAACCCCGTCCAGCCCTGCCTCAAGCGCGTGCTCTGCCAGGAACAGCACCTGGTCCCTGGCGGAACGAGACAGGCCTAGTTCGCACTTTACCTCCTGGTCTCCCAGGGACGTTAGAACCGTGATAGCCAGGAGGCCAATAGAACCGTCCACTGTCTCCCGGGCCCGTGTCATCATCTGCCTGCCCCCAGAGGCATGGAGGGTTAGGAGACTGGCCCCCGTCCCCCGGACGGCCTGGCAAGCCAGGGAGACCGTGGCTGGTATGTCGTGGAGCTTCAGGTCCAGGAAAACCCTTCCCAGGCGGGACAACTCCCTCACAGCGGCGGGGCCCTCAGCGGAGAAAAGGCCCAGTCCTACCTTAAAGTATCCCACGTGCGGGCCCAGCCGCTCCGCCAGGGCAAGGGCTTCACCCAGCCCGCCTACGTCCAGCGCAGGGACCAGGCGATCCCTTGGCTCTTCCCACCACTTTCTCAATGCTGTCCATCCTTTCTTCTTGTAGGTAGTCCCGGATACCTGTCACAACCTTCCTGGGGGTCTCGGGGTCACGGAAGAGGGCGCTCCCCACGGCGACGGCTGTGGCCCCCGCCAGCATGAATTCCACGGCATCCTCCCAGCCCAAGATGCCTCCCATCCCCACAATGGGGATGCTGACCGCGTCAGCGCAGATCCAGACCATCCTCAGGGCTATGGGCTTGATCGCCGGGCCTGTCAACCCCCCCATCACCGCCCCCAGTGCAGGGCGTTTTTCCCGCACATCTATGGCCATGGCGGGCACGGAGTTGATTACCGACAGCCCGTCTGCGCCTTCCTCCTGGGCCACCCTGGCACTGAGGGCAATGTTGTCTCCGGGCGGGAGTTTCACCAGGACCGGGAGACGAGTCCTGGCCCTCACCCTCTGCATCACCTTGGCCAGCGCCCTGGGGTCTTGACCGAACAGGAGCCCTCCATTCCTCACGTTGGGGCAGGATACGTTCACCTCAATACCGGCAAGGCCAGGGGCACCGTCGAGCCTGGCGGCTATCTCGCCGTAGTCCTCCTCGGTATCCCCCACTATGTTGCAGATGACCACAGCGCCCTTTGATGCCAGGCAGGGCAGGTGTTCCTCCAGGAAGACGTCCACACCGGGGTTCTGGAGCCCTATGGAATTGAGGAGCCCCGCAGGGGTCTCCCAGATCCTCGGGGGCGGGTTTCCTCGCCTGGGTTTCAGCGTAGTGCCCTTGACAACCACCGCACCCAGAGAGTCCAGGACATCACCGGGATAGTCCATCCCATAGCCAAAGGTGCCAGACGCCGCCATCACCGGGTTCTTCATGGCTATTCCGCCCACATTCACTCCGAGCCAGACATCCCTATCCAACACAGAACACCCCCTCGGCGTTGAACACCGGGCCATCCGCGCACACCCTGAGGTACCCATCCCGGCTGTCCACAACACATCCCAGGCAGGCTCCCACACCACAACCCATCCGGGCCTCCAGAGACACCCAGCACGGCAGCCCAAGGGCCCGGGCTGCCTGGCTCACACCCCTCATCATGGGCTCTGGACCACACGCGTACACGGCTTGGGGCGGCTTTTGCTTCATCTCCGGGACCGCCAGGTCCACTGCTGTACCCCTAAGACCGCAGCTGCCGTCATCCGTAGCTGTCATCACCTGCGCACAGCCCTCCAGCAATTCGAGGCCAGCCAGCTCCGAGGCTGTCCTGGCGCCCACCACCACCCTGACCCTCACCCCTGCATGACCCAGCCTGTCAGCCAGGAATAGCAGGGGGGCTATCCCAACCCCTCCGGCCACCAGGAGGGCGTCCTCCTCAACTAGGGGGAAGCCCTTACCCAGTGGTCCCATGACCCCCAGGGCTTTCCCGTGCTTCACTTGGGCCAGTAGATGGGTGCCCGCGCCCTTGGTACCGAACAGGAGCGTGAAGATGTCCCCGTCCACCATGGCAACGCTGAGCGGCCTCCTGAGGCAAGGGTCCAGGGTGGGGCCAGCAAGGACGTGGACGAACTGGCCAGGCACAGCGTGGGCCATCTCCTGGGCCCGGGCCGACAGGAGGTACCGTCCGGGGGCCACTTCAGTGTTCCTTACAACCTTGGCCTTGAAAGGACGCCACTTGACCGTCACTTCAAATCCCCCGTTTCGCCTGGACTTCCGAAGCCTCCCCATCTACTCCCCACAATTGGTAACCCCCCGCCACCGGCAGGGGGTATCATCGCGCCCTTCTTGCCTCGCGCTTCCCTTGCCGGCCTCTCTGGACCGCCTTAAAGGGTCGGGTATATCTACTCCTGGATCTCCCTTATTACCACGCCGTCTTCGCCGTCCACCTCATCAACAAGCACATCGACTACCTCTTTCTTGGATGTGGGAACGTTCTTTCCTACGAAGTCCGGCCTTATGGGCAGTTCCCTATGCCCCCTGTCCACTACCACCGCCAGCTGGATCAGGCGAGGCCGGCCCATGTCAATGAGGGCATCCATGGCCGCCCTGATGGTGCGGCCCGTGTAGAGCACGTCATCTACCAGGACAACACTCTTGTCGTGCACATCCATGGGCACGCTCAGGCTATTCACCACCCGCCGCTCCCGGGGCCCGATATCGTCCCTGTACAAAGTAGTGTCGAGGCTCCCCGTGGGGACCTCGACTCCCTCTGTCTGCCTTATGACTCCCGCTATTCGTGAGGCCAGCGGGACGCCCCTGTTCTTAATGCCAACTATTATGAGGTCTCCGGTCCCCTGGTTTCGTTCCACGATCTCGTGAGCGATTCGCACGAGGACTCGTCGAAGGCCGTCTCTATCCATTATCCTGGCCTTTTCTCGAAACCTCATCGAGGGCATCGCTCCCTTCGAAGACTATTTAACCCCACTAGCGTGTCACTGTCAATACCCAAAGTGTCGACGTCAAGGGAAAATGTCAGGTTAATTGATAAGCGATTCTGTCAGTAGGGGGCACCGTCTCAAGTAAAGCACTATTAGCGGCACGGCGGGTCGGCGGTCCATCACGGTACACATACTTGCGC